>CAZUBS010000156.1:0-5368 GCA_964618595.1 uncultured Desulfohalobiaceae bacterium | reverse complement strand
CCACAGCCCCGATCCCAGCAACCACGGGGAGCAGTCGTGGTTTTCCGCGCCTTTGCCGTGCTACTGCCTGGTGTTCCCCGGCAGGCTCAAGGCCCTTCAGGGGGTCGCCGTCATCGAATCCGAGCAGCCTGGTTTGTCGCCCTCGCGAGCTCGCTTCCCTCGGGTTGCGCCGCTCAATAAATGCTGAAAGGAAAATATCGTCGGTTGATCCTGTCGTAGGTGCCGTCGAGCCTGATGGTTTGCAGTGCCTGGTTGATTTCCGTGCGCAGCGCGTCATCACCTTCGCGCACGGCAATGTGGGCCGAGCTGGAGTGGTCTTCCGCCGGGAGGGCCTCGCCAATGAAGTCAAACCCCTGGCCCTTTTCGGAGGTCAGGAACTCGAGGCAGTTCAGGCTGTCGGAGAGCACCACGTGGACATCCCCGGCCACCAGGAGGTCAAAGGCCTCCTCGGTGTCGCTGCTCAGCTTGACCGTGGCCAGATCACCGTAGGAACGTTGCAGGTAATCGGCCTGGACGGTTTTCACCGGTGCGCAGAGCACTTTGCCCCGCAACCCCTCGGGAGTGATGTCGAATTGCGCGCCCGCCACGGCCACAAATGCCGAACGCGAACGGTAGTAGTGATTTGTGAAGTCGACCAGCTTGTCCCGTTCCGGGGTCCTGGCCATGCTGGCCACGATCATGTCGTAGCTGCCCTGGACCAGGCCGTTTATGATCTCCTCCCACTCTACCGCGACCAGTTCGCACTCCCTGCCCATGGCCTGGCACAAAGCCGCGGCAATATCCACGTCAAAGCCTTCCAGCTCACCCTGGTCATTGAGGGAGTTGAAGGGAGGGTAGGCCCCCTCGGTCGCTATCCTGAGGGTATCTGCCCGGGCACCGCCTGCCAGGCCGATAATGACCAGCACTGCGCTGAAAAACGCCATCCAGCCTTTCATTTTCCACATCCTCCTGTTGTCACGGACAGACATCTTACGCCCACATGGCCAGTCTAAACCTCCTCCACCCCAAAATCCACCCCGGGCCCCAAAAGCTCGAGGGTGAAAAAGAGCTGTACTGCAAGGCTGTGTGTAATACAATGATTTACGCACCCGTCGGCACCCCACTGAAGCACTTCACGAAACGGATTTGTTCTGACATAGTTGAGGATCGGCAGCCGCTGCCATTTTTTGCAAACTGAAAAGTTCCGCTGCAGGTCTTCCCGGATGAAAAAGCCGCCTTGCCTGCAGCAATGGAGCGCGCATGTCCAGCGACATCTTGCTCGAGTTGAGAAAGTTCGTGGCCCCGGAGTTCGTCTTCGGGAACGGCGCCCATGCACTGGCCGGCCAGTACGCCCAGAACCTCGGGGCGGGAAAGATTCTCCTGGTCACCGACCCGGGGGTAACCGCTGCCGGCTGGACCGGGCAGGTGGAGCAAAACCTGCAGCACTCCGGGATGGAGGTGGTCCGCTTCGAGGAGATCTCCCCCAACCCCCGGGACACCCAGGTCATGGCCGGAGCAGAGCTGTACAAGGCAAAATGGTGTGACGCCATTGTGGCCCTCGGTGGAGGCAGCCCCATGGACTGCGCCAAGGGTATCGGCATTGTCAGCGCCAACAGACGGCACATCCTCGAGTTCGAAGGTGTTGACAAGGTCGATGCGGCCTGCCCTCCCCTGATCTGCATCCCCACCACGGCCGGGACCTCCGCCGATGTCTCGCAGTTCGCCATCATCACCGACAGCACGCGCAAGGTAAAGATCGCTATCGTCAGCAAAACCGTGGTCCCTGATGCAGCGCTCATCGACCCCCTGCTGACCATAACCATGGACCGCCTGCTGACCGTTTGCACCGGCATGGACGCCCTGACCCACGCCATGGAAGCCTATGTGTCAAACGCCAGTTCGCCCCTGACAGACCTCTTCGCCCTGGAAGCCGTCCGCCTCATCGTCGACAACCTGGTGCCCACGACACAAAACCTGTCCGACCAGTCCCTGCGTGGCAAGATGATGCTTGGCAGCCTCATGGCGGGCATGGCCTTCTCCAACGCCATCCTCGGGGCCGTGCATGCCATGGCGCACAGCCTGGGGGGGTTTCTGGACCTTCCCCACGGTGAGTGCAACGCCATCCTCCTCGACCATGTCATGGAAGCCAACTATGCCTCGGCGAGCGAGCGCTACCACTCCATCGGCAGGGCCATGGGGGTTGCCGTAGAGTCCCTTGCCGAGGCCGAACGCAAGGAAGCCATCCTGGAGGCGGTGCGGAGCTTGAAGCGCGGTGCGGGCATGACACGGACACTTGGAGAGCTTGGGGTCACTCCGGAGGACATCCCGGTTCTCGCTGCAAAGGCCCTGTCCGACGCCTGCATGGTCACCAACCCCTGCCAGCTCTGCCAGAGCGATGTCGAAAAAGTCTACCACAGCGCCCTCTGAAGGTCAGTCCACCAGGGACAAGCTGATCGGGCTGGGGGAGCGCTCGATCAGAAAGACCTACTACCCGGAGCTCCAACAGCGCCTCCGTGAGCTGGAGCGGTTCAGGACACTGCTGGACGATGCAGGCGACGCCATCTTCCTGGTCGAGTCCGCTACCGGGGTCATCCACGACCTCAACCAGTCCGCCTGCCGCCGGCTTGGACTGTCCCGTCAGGATCTTTTGCACCGCCCCTTTCTCGAGTTCCTCACACCCGGATCGGATCGCTCCGGAATCAGGGAGTGCTTTCGGTCCGTGTCCTGCCGGGCCGTCAGCAACCTGCAGGTGCAGCTCCTTCCCCACGGCAGCCCCCCCTTCCCGGTCGAGATGACCCTGCGGTTCCGCAGCTTCGGCCGCGTGGAGTACGCGATCATCGTGGCCCGGGACGTGACCCGGCGGGTCAATGCCGAGCGGGCCATGAAACAGGCCGAGGAAAAGTACCGCTCAATATTTGAAAACGCCCAGGTGGGCATCTACCAGACAACCCCCGACGGACGGCTCCTGAGCGCCAACCCCGCCCTGGCTAAGATCCTGGGATACGACTCCCCCGGCGACCTGACCCGCTCCGTGAGCAGCATGCAGGAGCAGGTCTACGTCAACCCCGGCGAGCGGCTCCGCTTTCTGGAGCTTGCTGACAGCCAGGCGGCAGTGACCGGCTTTGAAACGCAGCTGTACCGCAAGGACGGCGCTGTCATCTGGGTCAGTTTCAATGCCCACCCGGTCCGTGACCAGGACGGTTCGGTGCGCTACTTCGAGGGAACCCTGCAGGACATCAGCGCCAGTAAGCAGGCCGAGGAGGAAAAGCTGCTTCTCGAAGAGCAGCTGCGCCAGGCCCAGAAGATGGACGCCCTGGGCAAGCTCTCCGGCGGCATCGCCCACGACTTCAACAACCTGTTGCAGGCCATCTCGGGGTTTGTGCAGCTCATGTTCATGAACAAGGATCAGGCAGACCCGGACTACAAGTACCTGGTCGAGATCGACCGGGCCACCAACCGGGCCGCGGACATCGTGCGCAGGCTGCTCTCCTTCAGCCGCAAGATGGAGGTCCGCCTGGAGGCGGTGGACATGAACCGGGTCGTGGAGAGCACTCTCGGAATCCTGCAGCACATCGCCCCCAAGATGGTCTGCATAAGCACCAGCCTCGCCCCCTCCCTCAAGCCCATCCAGGCGGACCCGGGGCAAATGGAGCAGGTCATCATGAACCTGGTTTCCAATGCCATCGACGCCATGGCCGAGGGCGGGCAGCTGAGCATAGAGACGCGCGGCATCACCCTCGATTCGGAGTACACCCAGCGCTACCTCGAAATCGACCCCGGCGAGTACGTTGTGGTCACGGTCAGCGATTCCGGAATCGGCATGGACGAGGCCACGCGGCAGAGGATCTTCGAGCCCTTCTTCACCACCAAGGAGGTCTCCAAGGGGACGGGGCTTGGGCTGTCCATCGTCTACGGCATTGTCAAGGGGCATCTGGGCCACATCACCTGCTACAGCGAGCCCGGCAAGGGAACCTCCTTCAAAATTTTCCTCCCCGTGGCCGGGCCCAACCTGTCGCCCACTGAAAACGGAGTCGCCGGGGTAGCCGGGGATGTGCCCGGGGGCTCAGAGACCATCCTGCTGGTGGACGACGAAGCCATGATCCTGGACATTGCCCAGGAGATGCTCCAGTCAAAGGGCTACTCCACCCTCCGGGCCCAGAGCGGCGAACAGGCCCTTGAGCTCTTCCGCGACCAACAGCAGTCCATCGACCTGGTCATCCTCGACCTGGGCATGCCGGGCATCGGCGGAGAGAAATGCCTGGAGGAGCTGCGCAGGATATCCCCGCAGGCCAAGGTCATCGTGGCCAGCGGATACAGCGGGCACAAGATCGCCAAGCGGCCCGGGGACTACGGAGCAGCCGGCTTTGTGCACAAGCCCTTTCCCCTCGGGGAGATCCTGCACATTATCCGGGAGGTGCTCGACGGCCCGCCGCCCCAAGCACCGGACACTCTTCCGGAGCCCTGACCTCCCCACTTCGGACGAATACCCCCCACCATGCGTTCTCTTCGTACCCCGGCCTTGCACCACCGGGGCCGGAGCGCATACACTGGTTCGCGAATCATGTCCTGCGCACCCAACAAAAGGAGAACTCCATGCCACCCCATCCCCTGGCCGGTCAGCCGGTCCCCGAAGCAGAGCTGGTCAACGTGCCCCGGCTGGTGGCCATGTACTACGCACTCTCCCCCGACCCGGCCGAGCCCGGCCAGGGCATCTCCTTCGGCACCTCGGGGCACCGGGGGACCCCCCTGTCGCAGACCTTCAACGAGGACCACATTCTGGCCGTGACCCAGGCCATCTGCGAGCACCGGGCTTCTCACGGGCACAACGGGCCTCTCTACATGGGTAAGGACACTCACGCCCTGAGCGAGCCCGCCTTCTACACGGCCCTGGAGGTGCTGGCCGCCAACGGGGTCACGGTCCGCATCCAGTCGGGGCGGGGATACACCCCCACACCCGTGATCTCCCACGCCATCCTGACCGCCAACGGACGCGGGGACGAGGGCATTGCCGACGGCATCGTCATCACCCCTTCGCACAACCCCCCCGAGGACGGGGGGTTCAAGTACAACCCCCCCGAAGGCGGCCCAGCCGACACCAAGACCACCAGCAGCATTCAAAAACGGGCCAACGAGATCCTCGCGGACGGGCTGCGCCACGTCCGGCGCCTTCCCTACCGCCGTGCCCGCAGTTCCGGTCTGATACAAGAGCGGGACTTCATCTCCGTTTTTGTGGAAGATCTGCACAAAATCCTTGACCTGGAGGCTGTGTCAGCCTCGGGTCTGCGCATCGGGGTCGACCCGCTGGGTGGATCGGGGGTGGACTTCTGGGACCCCATTGCCGAGCGCTACAGCCTCGACATCGAGGTGGTCAACCGCAGGGTGGACCCCA
>CAZUBS010000155.1:3402-5383 GCA_964618595.1 uncultured Desulfohalobiaceae bacterium | reverse complement strand
TTGAAGCTGGAAGCTGGAAGCAAGACACAAGAGATGCTCCGCACCCGACAAATGAAGAAGGGCACGTGCAACGTGCCCCTACAAAAATCCGAGAAAGGGAGCGGGGAGGTCCCTGGTATTTTTGAAACCTGACAGCAGAACAAAAAAAGACCTGGTGTGGGCCAGGTCTTTTTGTGGGAGCGGGAAAAGAGAGGGGTCAGACTGACTTTCCGTCCTTTCCTCCGGATGATCCACCAGGGCCGTCACCGTTGCGGCCGTTCATGCCGCCGTCGTTCGTGCCGCCCTCTTTGCCATGGCCGTAATTGCCGGAGCCTTCACCCAGCCCGGCCCGTTTCCCAAGATCCTGAAAGCCGCCCTTGTTGGCGAAGTCGGAGTCCGGGCCGCCGGTACCTGCTTTGACCTTGTGGGCCCCCAGGCCCTGCCCCTGGAGGGAGTGTCCGGCCACGGAGACGCCGTGGCCTTTTGTCAGCCCGCCCTTGAGGCTTCGCGCGGTCTGCAGGTGCTCCGCACCCCGGGTGTCGCCGGGAGACTGGTCGGCCATATGGGGCATCCTGTCTGTCGGGCACTGGGCATAGTGCGTGTCCAGGCCGAGCACCGCCGGATCGACATTGAGCAGCAACAGGATGTCGCTCCATTTCAACCCGTCATCACGCATTGCCAGGATGTCCCCGGTGCTGATTCCGGCTGCCCTGGAAAAGGTCCGGTCCAGATTTTCCTCGGCCTAGTCGAGCTGGCGCTCAGCCGTCTGGAAAGCCTGAGTGTCAGGGGGGAGCAGCAAGAGGTGCATGCGGGCCTGCTGCACATTCTCCATGGCGGCGACGAGTGCCGGGTCTTTGGGGACGGAGGCTTCCGGGTCGGCCTTGTTGTCGGGGATCAGATCGCCGGAAGCCTGCAGCAGCATGCCCTGCGGCGACTCGGACGCTGCCCCCTCCTGGCCGGTTTCGCCACCCAGGACAGGGGTGCTGACGCCAACCGCGAGGCACACCAGGAAAACCCAGAGAATCGATACGGCGTGGTGTTTGTAAACCATGGTGTGTCTTCCCCTTTACCTGCTCGTCTTGAAGACGATGGACCTGTCCAGGGCGTAAAGCTTGTCGCCGGCCTGGACACGTTCGGGCCGTCCGTGGGCCTGCACCTCGAGACGGCTCGCATCGACCGAGGGGTATCCCCGGAGCAGAAAGTCTTTGATTGCATTGCCGCGCTGTGTGGCCAGGGCGGTGTCGTCCTTGCAGAAGCTCTGAATGATCAGCCTGTTTGCGGTGTTCTGGGTCAGGAAGGCCCCAATGGTGCGCAGGGACGGATAGGCCTCGCGACTGAGCTGGGCCGTTCCGGGCTCGAACTGGACCCATTCCAGGGGCACCTTGCGGATGCCCAGGGCATGGAGCCGGTAGGTGAAATCACCTTGTTCATTGAGAAGCTGGATGGCGCTGCGGCCCAGCACTCCATCGGGGTAGTGCTTGAGATACTCCTTGTATGTGCTGCGGGACTCCTCTGAAAGCCCGAGCTTCCCCAGGGTCAGGGCCTTGTTGTACAGAGCCTCGGGATGCTTGTCCGAAATCTCGAGCGCCGTGGAGTACTGCTCCAGGGCCATGGGGTATTCCTTCCGGTCCAGATAGTTGTGCCCCAGATACACGCGGGCCTGCAGATAGTCGGGATCCAGGTTCAGCACGGTGAGATAGCTCTCCCGCTCTTGGTCGAAGCGGCCGAGGGACCACTGCGCCACTCCGAGCCAGAAGAAGTAGTCCGGCTTTTGGGGATCGATTCGGGTTGCTCTGAGCAGGTGCTCGTGCGCGGGCTCGAAGCGTTCCTCGGCCAGCAGGAATCGTCCCAGAAAGTAGTTGGCGACTGGATCATCCGGGTTTGCAGCGACCTTCTCCGTAAAACGTTCGATACCCTGCTCGTAGCTCCCCTTTCCGAGCAGCTTCCTTCCCTGCACCCTGGTCCCCAGGGAGCAGCCCGAGAGCATGACCGCCAGGGCGAG
>CAZUBS010000155.1:0-3302 GCA_964618595.1 uncultured Desulfohalobiaceae bacterium | reverse complement strand
TTCCCACACCTGTTCCATGGAGCCGTCGTCTTCAATGACCCGGCCGACGATGCGGCAGATTTCGCTGTCGGAAAGGTTTCTGGCCCGGGCGGCGACTACGGCTTCAGGCAGGCTGCGCCATTTTCCGGACAGCACTTCGTGCCGCAGGCCTTTGTAGAGGAAATCCGTGGACAGGCTGTCGTCAAACCCGATCTGATGGAGCAGGGCCAGGGCCTCGACACCGACGAGCAGCGTGGACAGCGGGGCAGCGGGTGCATTTTCCAGGAAATCCTTCAGGATACCGGGGGGAAGCCCGAGGTCGAGGCTCTCTCCAAGGGGGATAAGGTCAGCGGGGTGGAACGTGCCGGGCCGGGGCCGGATGATGTTGACCACGGCCTCCTGGGCAAAACGGTAATCGTCGAGCTTGCCGGCCAGGGCTGCTTCGATCCTGGGTGGGGGGACCTGTTTGGCCAGACCTTCCTCGAATTTCTGCACGAATGGTGCGACCGGTATCTGCTCTTCAGCGGCAGCGGCGAGCACGTCGAGGACCCGGGCCATGTGGTCCGGTCCCAGGCAGTGCTCCACGCCAAGGGCGAGCACCTGGTCGAGCATATCCTGGGGAACGCCGGCCCCCCGGACCGCGCTGACCTGGTCTGCGATGGTGCGGGCCTGACAGGGGATGGTGCCCGGCACGGTGAAAAGCAGGGGGGTGAGTGCAAGGAAGATGAGGCAAAAAAACCTAGATCGCAATGTCATGGTTGACCAGGATGACCGAGTTTCTGTTCCCGAAACCATCGTTTTTCGTGAACACCGCCTTGGGATCGGCCATGACTTTTTGCCCGTCCACCAGGTAAGCGTACTCGTGACGCCCGCTGGGAAGCTCCACTTCCAATACCCAGCCGTTGCCGTTTGATGCCGGCTTCATTTCGAACCCGTTTGGATTCCACTGGTTGAAGGAACCGATCAGGGCCACCGAGCGTGCCTGTGATTCGGCCAGGGTGAAGCTGACAGGCGTTGTCCGTGCCTGGTGTCCGGAGGGTCCGCCGTTTCTGGACATGGATTGCATCTGGGGCAGCAGGACGAGCAGGGCGAGCACCGCAGCCGCTGCCGGAATGAGCTGCATGGGTGTGAAGGTCACTGTGCGGGGAAGGCGCAGCCAGTGCCATATGCGCCTTGGGACGGAACGTCTTCGGGGGCGGATGTGCCGCATTATGCCGGCTGACAGCCCAGGGGGTGGCTCCTGCCCGGGAAGCGAACCAATGCTCCGGGCAAGGACCAGCAGGTCTTCATCCTTGAGAAAGGCTGCATCCTCTTGCAGCGGGAGCGAGCTGTCGCGTCGTTGCTCAGCCATGGTCTTTACTCGTCAAAATGTCCTTGAGGACGTTCAGTGCCCGGTGCACCCGCATCTTGGCGGCGCTGAGGCTGATGCCCAGGATGTCCGCGATGTCCTGCATGCTCATCTCTTCCCTGTAGCGCAGTATCAGTGCCTCCCTGTGGTCCAGGGTCAGCTCTGCCATGCACTGCTCCAGGACCAGGGCATCGAGCTGCCGG
Source organism: uncultured Desulfohalobiaceae bacterium (assembly GCA_964618595.1). Taxonomy (GTDB): domain Bacteria; phylum Desulfobacterota; class Desulfovibrionia; order Desulfovibrionales; family CAZUBS01; genus CAZUBS01. Next base: position 1,772 of record CAZUBS010000155.1, on the reverse strand, counting down.
CCCACGGTTTCACGATGATCCTCCGAGGGGGGGAGGAAGTCGTCGCTCTTGTCGTCACAATCAATGAGCAGTGGCTGCGAACGCTGCTTCCGGTTGTAGTCCCGGGCGTGGTTGAGCGCGATGGTGTACAGCCAGGAAAAGAACTTTCTGTCGGTGTCAAAGGTCTCCAGCCTCTCGTAGGCCTTTATGAATGCTTCCTGGGTCAGGTCTGCCGCATTGTCCAGGGATGAGCACGTCCGGTACATCAGGTTGAAAATGGGCTTCTGGTAACGCTCAATCAGCAGGGCGAACTTGCCCGAATTGCCGTTGAGCACGGCAATGACGATCGCTTTTTCCTCGGCCGGTGTCATTGCATCAGCCCTGGCATCAGCCCTGCATGAGAAAGTGGGTCAGCCGTGCACGGATGATCGCCTGGTGGAAAAAGCAGAGGGTCGCCGCAGCCGTGTTCATGATGGTATACGTAGCGCGGCTCAAAACGTCACCTGAAGTGCCCTGTGCACGGAGCATTGCGGTTCGGACCCGAAGACATTTCCGCCACTCACTTCCTTTCAAATCGCAAACCCTCCGGGGTGACAAAAATTTGTTTGTTCCCGGGGAACTGGAACGCGGTGCCCCGGCGCTTGTCCTCAAAGGCCCTGTCGACCTGCTGGAGAGTGTGGGACAAGGCCTGGCCGGGGCCGAGCCTGTCCAGGAAGTGCTTGTAGAGTCTGAGCCGCAGGGCCTTGGGGCAGGTTCGCAAAAAGCTGTCTTGCAGGAGCCATGCCTGGCCGGCAGCTGTTCCGGCAGCAGCCGCCTCGACCAGCTCTTTCCAGTAGGCCTTGTCCACCCGCCCTTGTCGCCACAGCTGGGCCACTGAGGAGAGAAAAGACGGGTTCTCCTCCTCGAGCACGGGGATGACCGCCTGTCGCAGCCTGTTCCGGCGCAGGGAGGGATCCAGGTTTGACGGGTCGTCAAGCCAGGAAATGGCGTGGTCAGCGAGCAGGGCGGTCAACCGATTCCTGGGGGTGAGCAGGAGGGGGCGGAGCAGGCAGCGCCCGCGGTCCAGGGCCTCCATGCCGGAGAGCCCCGGCCACCCCGTGCCCCTGAGCAGGCGCAGGAGCACGTCCTCGGCCAGGTCGTTCAGGTGGTGCCCGGTCAAAATCATGTCCGCACCCGCAGCTGCCCTGGCCTGCTCCAGAAATTTGTAGCGCAGGATTCTGGCGGCCTCCTCCAGACCCTTTCCCCGGGCTTCGGCCCAGGCCCGGACCTCGATCCTGCCTGTTTCCAGCGGCAGATCGAGCCCGGCGCACATGTCTGCCACCCGGGCGGCCTCTCCTGCGGAATCGGGGCGCAGCGCATGGTCGAAATGGGCCGCAGAGAGCCTGGCCTTCCACCTGACGGCAAGGGCGCGGATCACGAAAACCAGTGCCGTGGAGTCAGGTCCTCCGGACAGGGCGAGCAGCAGGTGCTGTCCCGTCGGCTCGAAGCCGAGCTCATCGCGCAGAAACCGCTCGATGCCAAGACAGAGGTGGGCATCCCCGGGTGGGAGGTCCTGTATGCGTCGCGGGAAGTGCATCACCCTGTGTGTGCCAGGGGAGCTGCAAAAGTCAATTCCCGGCCGGGACGTGTTGGAGAAGGCTTTGCAGCCCGTTCAAAAAAACACGTTGACAATCAGACTGGAATGTCCCGGTTGCGCAGCAGCTCGTCGAGCCGGTCCATGGCGTGGGCCCGCTGCTTAGGTGTGGCGTACTTGATGCACTGGCAGCGGATCCTGTTTCGGCACCGGACCAGCA
>CAZUBS010000154.1:0-5434 GCA_964618595.1 uncultured Desulfohalobiaceae bacterium | reverse complement strand
CTGCTGGTGTACCCCAATCGTCCCATCAACGGGCTCGAAGGCGATCATGTGGTCCTGGCCCCCCCTCTCATCGTCACCACGGGGGATGTGCAGGAGATCCTCGACCGCTTCCACGACCCCCTCACCGCCCTGGAAGAGGAGCTCCAGGCCGAGGGCGGTCCATTTGACACAGCGCAGTGAGCCACGTAAGTTTCTTGAATCGTTACTCTCTCTTACAGGACAAAGACATGAGTCAGCCGCAGGAACCCGCCCTTGTCGTGCAGGATTTGCACAAATGCTTCGGCGACCTGGAGGTGCTCAAGGGCATCTCCCTGACCGCCGAGGAAGGGGACGTCATTGCCCTTATCGGGTCCTCCGGCTCGGGCAAGTCCACCTTTCTGCGCTGCATCAACCTGCTGGAAATCCCTGACCAGGGCACGGTCTCCCTGCGCGGCGAACGCATCCGCATGACCACCGACTCCAAGGGGCAGACCAGGCCGGCGGACACCTCCCAGGTGGACCGCATCCGCACCCGGCTGGGCATGGTCTTCCAGCAGTTCAACCTCTGGTCGCACATGACCATCCTGCAGAACGTCATCGAGGCCCCGGTGCACGTGCAGAAGAAGCCCAAGAAGGAAGCCGTGGCACTGGCCATGCGTCTGCTGGACAAGGTGGGCATTGCGGACAAGGCCAAGGACTACCCCGTGCACCTCTCCGGGGGCCAGCAGCAGCGGGCGGCCATTGCCCGGGCCCTGGCCATGGAGCCGGAAGTGATCCTGTTCGACGAGCCCACCAGTGCCCTGGACCCCGAGCTGGTGGGCGAGGTGCTTCTGGTCATCGAGAAGCTGGCCCGGGAAGGCCGGACCATGATCATCGCCACCCATGAAATGGACTTCGCCCAGGAGGTGGCCACCCAGGTCATGTTTCTCCACGAAGGCAGGGTCGAGGAGCACGGCCCCCCTGAAAAGGTCTTCAACGATCCAAGCTCCCAGGTCTGCCGGCAGTTCCTGGCCCGATTCCTTTGACACCTTCAACAACCCCAGCTTCCACAGGAGGAGATATGAGACATCTGCTGACCACCGTCGCGGCCGTTCTGGCCCTGGCCCTTCTGGCCGCCCCGGCCATGGCCAAGGAATGGGACATGGTGCGCATCGGCACCGAGGGGGCCTACCCCCCCTTCAACCGTGTTGACGAAAACGGCGAGCTGAAGGGCTTTGACATCGACATCGCCAAGGCCCTGTGCAAGGAGATGGGAGTTACGTGCGAGTTCGTGGTCCAGGACTGGGACGGCCTCATCCCGGGGCTGCTGGCCAAGAAGTACGACTGCATCATCGCCTCCATGTCCATGACCCCCGAGCGCAAGGAGCGGGTCGACTTCACGGACAAGTACTACCAGACCCCGGCCCGGTTCGTGGCCCACAAAAACGCCGACTTCGAGATCTCCAAATCCGGGCTGAAGGGCAAGGTCGTGGGCGTACAGGGCGGCACCACCCACGAAAACTTCGTCACGGACAAGTTCGGGGACGTGGTGGACATCAAGCCCTACACGACCCTGGACGGGGCCAACAACGACCTGGTCATCGGCAGGGTGGACCTGGCTCTTGGTGACTCAGTGGCCTTTGTCGAGTTCCTTGATTCGACCCAGGGCAAGAATTACGACTTCATCGGCCCGGGCTTCACCGACGTGGAGTACTTTGGGGAGGGAATCGGCATTGCGGTGCGCATGGAGAACCCGGAGCTGACTCGGATGCTCAATGAGGCCATCGCCGCCATCCGCGCCGACGGCACCTACCAGCGCATCAACGCCAAGTACTTCGACTTCGACATCTACGGCGACTAGAACCCTACCCCGTCCGGGCCCCCGGCCCGGACGGGACACCACCATGTTCGGACTCGGCGGTTACGAGACACTGCTCTTCAAAGGGGCCTGGCTGACCATCATGGTCGGTCTGGCTGCCATGACCCTGGCCATCGTCTTCGGACTGACCGGGGCCCTGGCCAAGCTCTCCTCGTCGCTGCCCCTGCGGGCCGCGGCCGAGATCTACACCACCTTGCTCCGGGGCATCCCCGAGCTGGTGCTCATTTTGCTCATTTATTACGGCTTCCCCACAATGGTCCAGGACATCGGCTCCGCCATGGGCTTTGACTTCATCATCAACTTCAACCCTTTTCTGGCCGGAACCTGCACCATCGGCATCATTTACGGAGCCTTTGCCACAGAGGTCTTCCGCGGTGCCTACCTGGCCGTGCCCAAGGGGCAGATCGAGGCTGCCCAGGCAGCGGGCATGAGCCGTGCCCTGGCCTTCAGGCGGGTCACCCTGCCCCAGATGTGGCGCTTTGCCCTGCCCGGTCTCGGTAACGTCTGGATGGTGCTCATCAAGGCCACGGCCCTGATCTCCATCATCCAGCTCCCGGAGCTGATGCGCAACGCGGATATCGCGGCCAGATCCACCCGCAAGCCGTTCACCGCGTTCTTCCTGGCCTCGTGCATCTACCTGGCCATCACCCTGGTCTCCATGCTGGCCCAGAAGCGGGCCGAGCAGTGGGCCAACCGGGGCATCCGGAGGTCCTGAGATGCTCGATCTCATTGCGCAGTCCATGCCCCGCCTGCTGCAAGGCACCTGGGTGACCATCTGGCTCACGGTCCTGGCCGTTTCCATCGGGCTGACCATGGCCGTACCCCTGTCGCTGGCCCTGGTGGCCAAGAGCCGAGCGGTGCGCTGGCCCGTGCTGGCCTTCACCTTTTATTTCCGGGGCACGCCGCTGCTGGTGCAGATTTTCCTCATCTACTTCGGCAGCGGCCAGTTCCGCGGCCTGCTCGACGACATGGGCCTGTGGACCTTTTTCCGCGACGCATCGTTCTGCGCCGTGCTGGCATTGTCTTTGAACCACGCCGGCTACTCCGCCGAGATCCTGCGCGGGGGCATCATGGGCGTGCCCCACGGCGAGATCGAGGCAGCCCGGGCCTGCGGCATGTCCGGGCCCAGGCTCTACCGGCGCATCATCATGCCCGTGGCCTTTCGCATGGCCTGGCCGGCCTACACCAACGAGGTGGTCTTCATGCTCCAGGCCACCTCCCTGGTGTCCATCATCACGGTCATGGATCTGACCGGACAGGCCAGGTCCATCGCCAGCAGGACCTACGCCATCTACGAGATGTACATTACCGCGGCTGTGCTCTACCTGGTGCTCGTCTATCTGCTGCTCTACTGCTTCAGAAAATTGGAACGGAACATAACCGCCCATCTGCGTGACCGGGTGGCACCAGCCAAACCAATCTGACGAGGGGCCTTCACGGAGGACTGGAGACGCCATGCCCATCTACGATCAGGACCAGCGGGACATCTCCAAGCGCATCAGCCAGAAGGCCAGCCGGTCCAACTGGCTGGACTGGCGCTGGCACCTGGACCACACCGTCAGGGACATCGACACCTTCGAGCGGCTGCTGGGCATCCGGTTCACCGCGGAAGACCGCGCCTCACTGGACGCCACCACCGCAAAGTTCCCCCTGGCCGTGACCCCCTATTACCTGTCCCTCATCGACCCCAAGAACTTTCGCCGCGACCCCGTTTTCCTCCAGGCCTTCCCCTCGGCCCTGGAGCTGAACCTGGCCTCCACAGACCTCGCAGACCCCCTGTCCGAGGACACGGACTCTCCGGCACCGGGCCTGACACACCGCTACCCCGACCGGGTGCTCTTCCACGTCTCCAACCTGTGCTCCATGTACTGCCGTCACTGCACCCGCAAACGCAAGGTGGGCGACCGCGGGCACATCCCCGGCAAGAAGCAGCTCCTCAAGGGAATCCGCTACATCAAGAACACCCCGGCCGTGCGCGACGTGCTCCTTTCGGGGGGTGACCCTTTCATGCTTCCTGACGAGCGCATCGAGTGGCTGCTTGGCGAGATCAACGCCATCGACCACGTGGAGATCGTGCGCATCGGCTCGCGCATGCCCATTGTCCTGCCCTACCGGGTCACGACCGACCTGGTGCGGGTGCTCAAAAAGCACAAGAACCTGTGGCTGAACACCCATGCCAACCACCCCAAGGAGCTGACCCAGTCCGCCCGCACCGCCCTGGCCAAGCTGGCCGAGGCAGGCATCCCCCTGGGCAACCAGTCCGTGCTCCTGGCAGGTGTGAACGACTGCCCCCGGGTCATCAAGGCCTTGGTTCAGAAGCTGGTCCGCAATCGGGTCCGGCCCTACTACCTCTACCAGTGCGACCTTTCCGAAGGTCTGACCCACTTTCGCACCCCCGTGGGCAAAGGCATCGAGATCATTGAGTCCCTGGTGGGCCACACCACGGGGTTTGCCCGGCCCACCTACGTCATCGACGCCCCGGGCGGGGGCGGCAAGATCCCGATCATGCCCAACTACATCATCTCCTGGGGGACGCACCGGGTGGTGCTCCGCAACTACGAAGGGGTCATCACCACCTATACCGAACCCGAGTGCTACCCCACCTCGGACTGCGACCGCGACTGCGCCAACTGCCGACTCTCCCTGGACATGGAGGAGGCCAGTGAGCACAAGGCCATCGGCATCGAACGGCTGCTCTCAGCCGCCGGCCCGGACAGCCTGACCCCAACCGACCTGGAACGCATGGAGCGACGCGACAATGGACACCACGACAGCTGACGTCATAGAGAACCTTGGCCAAAGCACCATCCACCACGGCCCCTTCAACCGGCGCATCTACCTCATGAAGCTCCACCCGGGGGACATGCCCGGCATCATTGACGAGCTGCTGCTGCTGGCCGAACAAAACGCCTACACCAAGATAACGGCCAAGGTGGGCGCCCAGCACACCCAGGCCTTCCTTGCGGCTGGATTCCGCCATGAGGCCTGCCTGCCGGGATTCTACCCCGACGGGGCGGACGCCTTCTACATGGCACTTTTCCTGGACCCGTCCCGGGCGGACATCTTCCGTCCCAAGACCGTGGTCAAGGTCATCAACACGGCGCTGCGCAAGCCGTGCAACGAGCCCTCGAGGCAGCCCCCGGCCGGACTAACCTTCCGGGAGCTGGGCGAGCCCGATGCCCCGGCCATGGCCGCGCTCTACGGCCGGGTCTTTGCCACCTACCCCTTTCCCATCACAGAACCTGAATATCTGATCGAAACCATGCGCAGCCACATCTTCTACTACGGCCTGGCCATCGATGACAGGCTTGTCGCCCTGGCCTCCATGGAGACGGACAAGGACAACGCTGTGGTCGAGATGGCCGACTTCGCCACCGAGTCTGGGGCCAGAGGTGCGGGTGCGGCGGGCTTTCTGCTGGGGCAGATGGAGCAGGCGGGTCTGGACAAGGGCTTTCGTTTCGCCTTCACCATCGCCCGCTCCACCTCCTTCGGCATGAACATCGCCTTTGCCCGGGCGGGCTACCTCTACTCCGGCACCATGGTCAACAACACCAACATCGCCGGAAACACAGAGTCCATGAACATGTGGTACCGCCG
>CAZUBS010000153.1:0-5436 GCA_964618595.1 uncultured Desulfohalobiaceae bacterium | reverse complement strand
CAGCGTCAAGCGCTCACGGCGGCGCAGGTCCTCCCCGGCCAAGACCTTTCCGGCCAGGACCCTGCCGTGGGCGCCGTCTATGTGCACCCGTTCACTGGCCAGCCTGGGAAAAGACCCGAGGATCGAAAGACACTCCCGGCGGCTGACCACCTTGAAGAACCCGCCCTGCATGGCTCAGCGTTCCATCCTGATGGTCACCGACCCGGGGGCGTACCCCTTGAGCTCCTCCAGCATCCCGTTCAGTGTCGAGGCCAGCAGGCGCTGGACAAAAGGTCCCAGGGCAACGGCCTCCCCATTGACCGAGATCTCCAGCTCCGGGACCATGGAGCGGCACTCCTCGACCACACCGCTCCCGGCAACGATCTCCCTGGCCAGATCAGCGCAGGAGGCTCTGCCGCAGGCCTTGCAGTTCAGCTCGGGGAGCAGGAATCCACGGGACATGACCAGGTCGCCGAGCTTCTGAAGTGAATCCACTCCCGGGAGCCTGGTGCCGTCCCGGCCCCACACAGCCAAGGCCAGCCCCTGGTCAAGCTCCTGGTCCTGCTCCGCGCCGCTGCCCGTCAGGATCCGGGGAAGGCTCGCCAGGTGCTTGCCCCCTTCAACCAGCAGCACGTCCACATCCATCCAGGGCAGCATCTGCTGTACGCTCCGCTCCTCTTTCAGGAACAGGGAGGTTTCTCCCGGAGACATGCCCACGACAGCGTGTGCGTGCTCGCCCAGCTTGCCTGTGTCCCGGTCGGCCCGGTCCAGGGCATGGTGGCTGAACTTGACGGCCCCGACCCGGTGCCCCCTGGAAGCAAGCTCGGCGGCCAAACCGACCAGCAGGGTGGTCTTGCCGCTGTTCTTGCGCCCAACCACGGCCATGGCCTTGGGATATCGTCTCATGCGCCTCTCCTTTTGTAAGTAGACGAGAACCTAACCCGGGAACCCGTGACTGGCAATGTCCCCCTCATTGTCCACTCTCCGGCACCACCCCTTGCATTTTGACATTGGTCCCGGGTTGGAATAACTAGAACAGCTTTCTCTCTGGCCATCCAGGCCTACCTCAGGAGGATATGTTCCCCATGCAAGCCATAACCAAGGTCAAAGGCTTCCCGGACCTGTTTTCCCCGGAGAGCGACAAGTACAGCAGGATGGAGTCCGTGGCCCGTGAGGTCTTCATCCAGTACGGTTTTCAGGAGGTCCGCCTCCCGGTCCTGGAACGGACCGAGCTGTTTGCCCGGTCCATCGGCGACCAGACCGACATCGTGCAGAAGGAGATGTACACATTTCCCGACCGCAAGAAACGCTCCCTGACCTTGCGACCCGAAGCCACGGCCGGCCTGGTCCGGTCTTTTATCGAGAACAAGCTCTATGCGCGGGATTTGGTCACCAAGCTCTATACCTTCGGCCCCATGTTCCGCTACGAACGCCCGCAAAAGGGACGGATGCGCCAGTTCCACCAGATCGATGCAGAGATCATCGGGACCCCGGCCCCACAGGCCGACGCCGAGCTGCTGCTCATGCTCTGGGGCTTTCTGCAACGTCTGGAGGTTGGACAGCTGAGCCTGGAGCTGAACTCCCTGGGCTGTCCACAGTGCCGTCCGGCCTTTCAACAGGCCCTGATCGGCTACCTGGAGCGAATCGACAAGAAGGAGCTCTGTCAGGACTGCCTGACCCGCAGTGCCACCAACCCCCTCCGTGTCCTGGACTGCAAGGTGCAGCAGTGCCGCACTGCCCTGGAGCAGGCACCGACCACCATGGACTTCCTGTGTCAGGACTGCCGGGTCCACATCGAAACGGTGCGTGAGCTCCTTGCACAGGCCGGGATCCCCCACAGGATGAACCACCTCCTGGTGCGGGGGCTGGACTATTACCAGCGGACCACGTTCGAGGTGGTCTCGGGTGCGATCGGCTCCCAGAGCTCCGTGGCCGGGGGAGGCCGGTACGACACCTTGATCAGCGACCTGGGGGGGCCGGACGTGCCGGCCCTGGGCTTTGCCTGCGGCATGGAGCGTCTGGCCATGCTCATGCAGGATGCAGCCCCGGATCGTCCCGACTTCTATCTGGCCGTGCTCGATGAAACAGCGCGCAACACGGGTGTGCTCCTGGCCCAGCAGCTCAGGGACAAGGGCTTTTCCGGGGAAGCCAGTTACGAAGCCAAAAGCCCCAAGAGCCTGCTCAGACTGGCCAACAGGATCGGCGCCAAGACCTGTCTGCTTCTCGGTCCGGAGGAAATGGCCTCCGGCAAGATCCTGGTCAAGGACATGCAGACCGGGGTTCAGAATATGGTCAGCCAGGACGAGCTGGAGCAGGCCCTGGGGCTCAAGGCACAACCCTGAATGGATGTACCAGGCCGACCGCTCCCGGACCGGTCTTTCACCAACTTTTCGAAACAGGACAGAACATGACCGACGATCTCACCCAAAACCAGCTTCTCGAGCCCCTGGAGGGCTGGAAGCGAACCCATGACAACGCTTCGCTCACGCTCGGGGATATCGGCGAAAACGTCTGTCTCATGGGCTGGGTCCAGTTTCGCCGCGACCATGGCGGGTTGATCTTTATCGATCTGCGTGACCGTGAAGGCTTGACTCAGGTGGTCTTCGACCCCGAAGCCAATCCACAGGCCCATGCCCGGGCACACTCGCTGCGCACGGAGTACGTCCTGGCCGTGAAGGGCACGGTCAGGGCCAGACCCGAAGGCATGGCCAACCCCAGCCTGATCACCGGGGAAATCGAGGTGCTGGTCAGCGAGTTCAAGCTCCTGAACACCGCCAAGACCCCTCCCTTTGAGATCGAGGACCGCAGCGATCCCAGTGAGCAGCTGCGCCTGGCGTACCGCTACCTCGACCTTCGGCGACCGCGCCTGACCAGGAACTTCATCCTGAGACACAAAGCGGCCCAGGCCGTGCGCACCTTTCTTGATGGGAACGGCTTTCTGGAGATCGAGACCCCGATGCTCACCCGCTCCACACCGGAGGGCGCGCGCGACTTCCTCGTGCCCAGCCGCCAGAACCCTGGGCAGTTCTTCGCACTGCCCCAATCCCCCCAGCTCTTCAAGCAGATCCTCATGGTCTCGGGGCTGGAACGCTACTACCAGATCGTGAAGTGCTTCCGCGACGAGGACCTGCGCGCCGACCGCCAGCTCGAGTTCACCCAGATCGACCTGGAGATGACCTTTGTTGACGAAGAGCAGGTCATGGACCTGGCCGAGGAAATGATCAGAGCCGTGTTCCGCAGCACCCTCGGGAAGGAGCTTCCCGACCCGTTTCCCCGCATGTCCTGGGAAGAGGCCATGCGCGATTACGGCTCTGACAGGCCCGACATCCGTTTCGGGCTGAAGCTTTTCGAGGTCGGTGACATCTTTGCCGGGTCCGGATTCAAGGTCTTTGCCAGCGTGGAGCTGGTCAAGGCGCTGCGGCTCCCCGGCGGTGCCGCCTTGACCCGCAAGGAGATCGACGACTTCACCGAGTTCGTGAAAATTTACGGATCGCAGGGGCTGGCCTGGATCAAGGTCAAGCCGGACGGGGAGTGGCAGTCGCCGATCGTGAAGTTCTTCTCAGAGGATGAAAAACGGCTGCTCCAGGAGCGCATGGGGCTCGAACAGGGGGACATCCTCTTCTTCCAGGCAGGACCACGGGAGGTGGTCAACGCGGCCCTTGGCGCCCTGCGGCAGAAGCTCGGCGACCGCATGGGGCTCATCCCCGAGGACGAGTTCGCCCCGCTGTGGGTCACTGATTTCCCTCTTCTGGAGTACAACCAGGACGAAAAACGATGGGTTGCCTCCCACCACCCCTTTACCCAGGCCCAGCTCGAAACCCTGGACAGAATGGAGTCCGACCCCGGCAAGGTGCTTTCCCGGGCCTATGACCTGATCCTAAACGGCTATGAGCTTGGAGGCGGTTCGATACGCATCCACTCCCGGGAACGTCAGGAGCAGATGTTCGGGCTCCTTGGAATCGGCACGGAGGAGGCCCGGGAAAAGTTCGGCTTCATGCTGGATGCCCTGGAGTACGGCGCACCGCCCCACGGGGGCATCGCCTTCGGCCTGGACAGGCTGGTCATGCTGCTCACGGGCAGCAGCTCGATCCGTGAGGTCATTGCTTTCCCAAAGACCCAGAAAGGGACCTGCCTGCTCACGGATGCCCCATCCCGGGTTGCGACCGGCCAGCTCCGCGAGCTCGGCCTCAGGCTCAGGGACAAAGTCACGCCCTAGCCCATGGAGGGACACATGGCACACGACATCAAGACCTACCCGGAGCCCGTCCTGTCCCAAAGGGCCCGGGAGGTGCAGGAGATCACCCCGGAGATCAGGGAGCTGGCCCGGGAAATGGCCGAGATCATGTACCAGAACGAAGGCATCGGCCTGGCCGCCCCCCAGATCGGCATCGGTCTGCGCCTCATCACCGTCGACGTGAGCGGCCCCGGGTCCCGGTCCTCCCTCATGACCCTGATCAACCCCCAGATCCTGGACAGGGAGGGCGAGGTCGAGTCAGAGGAGGGCTGCCTGAGCGTGTCCGGGTTCAGGGGCAAGGTGACCCGGGCCGCCGCAGTGACCGTGAAGGCGCTGGACCTCGAGGGCAATGAGGTCACCCTGGAGGCCGACGGCCTCTTGGCCATCTGCCTGCAGCATGAGATCGACCACCTCAACGGCACGGTCATCCTGGACCATGCCAGCCGACTGAAGCGCTCACTCTACGAAAAGAAAGTCTCCAAATGGCAAAAGCAGCGCAGCGACTCCGACTGATCTACCTGGGCACGCCCGACTTCGCAGCCCGCATCCTGGCACACCTGCTGGCCTGGGAGGGGGGCGAGGTGGTCGGTGTCTTCACCCAGCCCGACCGCCCCTGCGGACGGGGCCAGGTCTGCCGCCCCCCGGCGGTGAAACGCCTGGCCCTGGAGGCCGGTTGTGCCGTGTTCCAACCCCACCGGCTTGCCGGCGAAGAGGAGCTCGGATTGCTGCGCGACCTGGCACCCGACCTGCTGGTGGTGGCCGCCTATGGTCTCATTCTGCCCCAGGCCGTGCTGGACATCCCCCGCTTGGGCGCTGTCAACGTGCACGCCTCACTGCTCCCCAAGTACCGCGGGGCAGCCCCCATTCAGCGGGCCATCATGAACGGCGAACCCGTGACCGGGGTGACCATCATGCAGATGGAGGCCGGCCTGGACACCGGCCCCATCCTGCTGCAACGGGCGCTGGCCATCGGAATCCACGACACCGCCGCCACCCTGCACGACGACCTGGCCGAGCTGGCCGGCCGCCTGCTGGTCCAGGCCCTGGAAAAGCTCACACAGGGCACCCTCACGTCCCTGCCCCAGGACCCCGAGCGGGCCACCTACGCCCCCAAGCTGACCAAGTCCGAGGGGCAGATCTCCTGGGACCGGCCGGCCCGTGAGATCCACGACCATATCCGGGCCGTCACTCCCTGGCCCGGGGCCTATTTTTTCTGGCCTGGG
>CAZUBS010000152.1:0-5449 GCA_964618595.1 uncultured Desulfohalobiaceae bacterium | reverse complement strand
CCATGGTCCTGTCCTGGTACGAGCAGAAGGCCGTGGCCATCCTGCTGACCCTGCTGGCCCTGGGCATCAAGAACATCAAGCTCGGCCCCACCCTCCCGGCCTTCATCACTCCAAACGTGCTCGACTTCCTGGTTCAGAACTACCAGATCAAGCCCATTACCTCCCCCGACGAGGATCTCAAAGAGCTCCTCTCAGCTGCTTAGGACAGGATGATGCTCTGAGGAAAGATCCCTAACCTGCCGCCGGTGGAATGCCACACCCACCGGCGGCATTTCCATTTTCAGGCCATGAAGCTGACCTTCCCCGGCACCCGCGGCAATATCGAGGCCCGCTCGAAGAACCATCAGCGGCACAGCACCTGCCTGGTGTCCTACAAGCAGGACACCCTGCTCATCGACCTGGGCCTGGACTGGCTGGACGACCCGCCCGATGTCAGCCCGGATGCCGTCCTGGTCACCCACGCCCACCCGGACCACGTGGGAGGGCTGCAGCACGGCGCGCCCGCGCCTGTCTTTGCCACGGCCGACTCCTGGAAGGACATGGGCCGTATGGCAGTGGCGCACAAGAGGACCGTGACCCCAGGGGAGACATTTCACATCGGAGAGATATCCGCCCAGGCCTTCCCCGTTGACCACTCCCTGCTCGCCCCTGCCGTGGGGTACCGGATCAGCGCCGGCCGGATGACCATCTTCTACGTTCCAGACGTGGCAAAACTGAAGGAGCAGGACCAGGCCCTTGAGGGAGTGAAGCTCTATGTGGGGGACGGCGCCACCACCCGGCGCATCCTGCTCCGCAGTAAGGATGGCACTGCCACGGGCCACGCCCCCATCCAGGACCAGCTGGCCTGGTGCCGCGAGCAGAAGGTTCCCAGGGCCCTCTTCACCCACTGCGGCAGCGAGATCGTCAAGAGCGACCCGGACCGGATCAAGGACAAGCTCTCGGATCTCGGCCGCGAGCAGGGGGTAGAGGCGGGGTTGGCCTTTGACGGGATGGAGCTGGTGCTGCGCTGAGGGGGTGCTCAGTGGTCAAAACCCAAGCTTCTTGGCAATGGGCATGCGCCAGCCAGTGCCGAAGGCCCGGTCGGTGATCTTGATGCCCGGGGGGCTTTGTTTGCGCTTGAACTCTGCCAGGTGGACCATGTGCACGACCTTGTCCACCGTGTCCGGCTCGAACCCCCTGGCCTTGAGCTCCGCCCCTGACAGGTGCTCCACCAGGTGCAGCTGCAACATCTCGTCGAGCACCTCGTAGGGCGGCAGAATGTCCTGGTCGGTCTGGTTTGGGCGCAGCTCGGCCGAGGGGGGCTTTGTCAGCACCCGCCGGGGGATCACCTCCCCCCGCTCACGGTTCAGCCAGCGGCTGATCCGGTAGACCAGGGTCTTGGGCACGTCGGAGAGCACGGCCAGTCCCCCGGACATGTCCCCGTAGATGGTGCAGTAGCCAACCGCAAGCTCCGACTTGTTCCCCGTGGTCAGGAGTATGGAGCCGTACTTGTTGGACAGGGCCATGAGCAGATTGCCCCGGATGCGGGCCTGCAGGTTTTCCTCGGTCACGTCCGGGGGCAGCCCTGAAAAAGGCTCCTCGAGCGCGGACAGGAAGGAGTCGAAAATGGGCTGGATGGGCATGGTCAGGGTCTTGACACCCAGGCCGGATGCCAGGACCTGGGCGTCCTCAATGCTGGCCCGGCTGGTGAAAGGGGACGGCATGAGCACCCCGAGCACGTTGTGGCTCCCCACGGCCTCGGCCGCCAGGACAGCGGTGAGGGAGGAGTCGATGCCCCCTGACAACCCGAGCAGGACCGTTTTGAAGCCGCACTTGCGCACATAGTCCCGGGTGCCCAGCACCAGGGCCTGCCAGATCTCCGCCTCCGGGGTGTAGCTGTCGGGCGCGATCCTTCCCCCGCTGCCCAGGTCCACGACCAACACATCCTCCGCAAAGGGGGTGGCCCGGGCCGTGAGCGTGCCGTCTGCATCGAATGCGCAGCTCCTCCCCGGAAAGACCAGGTCGTCGTTGCCCCCCACCTGGTTGCAGTACAGCACCGGGACACGGTTGCGCGCCGCAAGTCCAGTAAAAATGGCCTCCCTGACCCGGTGCTTGCCGGTCACGAAAGGCGAGGCAGACATGTTCAGGACCAGGTCCACCTGCTGGGAAGCCAGGGCCTGCACCGGGTCGAAGTCATAGCGCCTGGAGCGCCAGAACTCCTTGTCGTTCCAGACATCCTCGCAGATGGTCACCCCGATGCGCCGCCCCTTGTACTCGAACCAGCCCGGCTCCCTGGAAGGCTCGAAGTAGCGCTCCTCGTCGAACACGTCGTAGTTGGGCAGCAGGCACTTGCGAAACCTCTGCCCCGGCTCCCCGTTCCGGAGCAGCACCGCGCTGTTGAAGAGCTCCCGTCCCCTGGGCGCGGGGTTTGGTTCCGCCAGGCCGACCAGCAGGGTTCGGTGCCCCGACGTCAGGCGGGCAAGCTCTCCGAGCAGCTCCCAGCTCCGGGTAACAAAGGCCTTGTTCAGGAGCAGGTCCAGGGGCGGATAGCCCATCAGGGCCATCTCCGGTGTCACGCACAGATCCGCTCCCCGTTCAAAGGCCTGCACTGCGGCCTGCTCGATCCGGGCGGCATTGCCTTCCAGATCACCCACGGTCGTGTTCAGCTGCAACAGGGCGATCTTCATCCCTGCCTCCGCCGGAGACGGTAACTTCGTAGGAAATGAGTAGAGAACAGCTGCATCAGGAAAGGGCTCCCGGTCGTGAACACCATATTCTTCAGCACCTTTAACGAAACACCGTCTTTTACACGACGAACTCCCCGTTCTCGTAAATGACCGTGCGGCTCCCGTCCGTGAGCTCGGCCGTGACCCTCTTCTGCTCCGTGTTCACCAGGTCCCAATGCAGGGCGGAGTCATTGAACCCCAGGTCCCTCTTCTTGTCCGCGTTCAGCTTGGCAGGGTCGCCCGTGTAGGTGTCGGCGTAGGAAGCCCCCACCGCGATGTGGCAGTTGCCGTGCTCTCCGCCGAAGTTCTCGTCGAACAGGGTGTGGGCCATGAAGGTGTCGATGCGGGAAAACCTCCTGTCGGTCAGGGAGAACTCCCCCAGCCGGTTGGCTCCCTCGTCCATGGCCAGCTGCTTGCGCACGAAGTCCTCCCCCTCTTCGGCCTGGACGCCCACGGCCACGCCCTTTTCAAACTCCAGGCGGACCCCGCGCACATAGTTGCCGCTGCGAAACGATGGCTGGTCCGCGAAGAATACCCCGCTGGTGCCCCGCCAGTCCGGGGAGAAGAACAGCTCGAAGCTTGGAATGTTGTGCCCGGAAACCCCTATCCAGCGCCGCTGCTCGCCGGGCGTCACCCTCAGGTCGCAGTTCTCCGACTCCACCGTGAGGGCGGACACGTCCAGGGCATTGAGCCTGTCCTTGATCGCACCGGCCCGCTCGTAGATCCCCTCCCACTGGGCAATGGGGTCCTCTGTGTCCAGGTAGCAGGCCCGCACGATCTGGTCCCGGTACTCGGAAAAGCTGATCCCGGCGTTTCTGGCCAGCTCTTCAGTGGGAAGCAGGCAGAGTGTCCAGCCGAACTCGCCCCTGCCTTCGCGAAGATCAAGTACGTCCCGGTACTTCTTGCGGGACACGGCACTCATGCCGATCCGGGAGGGATCCACGTCCCTCAGGTGTGTCAGGGACGCAGGGGCCAGCAGGGACATGGAGCCGTTCAGGCTTTTGTAGAGCTCCATCTCACCCGGTATGTCGAAAACGAGCTGCTCCTCCCCGGCCTTGGCGAAGAAGGAGTGCTCCATGGACGGGGTAGGGCTCAGCCGCTGCACCGGATGGATGCCCTGACCCACCAGCCTATCGTAGATCACCTCGGCCAGGGGGATGCCGGCACGGTCGAATCGCAGCAGGACGATGTCTTCCGGACCATAATCCTGCACCCTGGCCGTCTTCATGCCCCACATCAGCACGTCGGCATAGCGCTTGAGCTGCTGCTCGTTGAACATATCGGAATCATTCTCCTTGTTGATTTGCAAACCCGGCCCCGTTGCCGGGAAGGATACAGCGTTTTCACAGCTCAGTGGCAAAGTCAATCAGCTGCCACTCTCAGGGGGATGTGTGACCAACTCCCGGGCGGGGCAACCAAAAACAAGGGGGCGGCCTCACTCGGAAGCCGCCCCGTGTCATGTCAGGATCGTGTTGTCCGTCCCGGCTCAGGGGTTCAGCTTCTTCTCCTGAGGAAAGACCGGGAGGTAGCGGTAGGTCAGGCTGATGACGATGGCGCCGTAGCAGATGATCATCAGCGAGGTGGACCACTCGGTCCAGTTGGGGATGTAGGTGAACCACCTGTCAAAGGGCATGACCGGATGGGCAAGGGACTGCACGGTAAACACGAAGCGGTTGATGGTCACTCCCGTGCAGACCAGGATGCCCGAGAGGTAGAGCAGGATCGGGGTGTTGCGCAGCCTGGGGACGACCAGCAGGAAGGCCGGCAGGATGCCGCAGATGCCGAGCTCGGCCCACAGCAGCCACTTCCCGTACACGTCGTTGAACACCTGATCGAAGGTCAGGCCCATGTGGTGCAGGGTCCCGGTGGCCCAGGCCCAGGTGTCCAGAATCTTGAAGAACAGGTAGATGCAGAGCATGAACCCGGCGATCTTGCCCATCAGGGCCTTGACCTTGAACTCCACCAGCTTCTTTCCCGTCAGCAGCTCGATCACCTTGCAGATCAGGACCGTGAACAGAGGCCCTGCGGCAACCGCCGAAAGGATGAACAGAAAGAAGGTCCAGGGCCAGATGAAAAATCCCTCGCGAAAGGCAAAGGGCCGGCCGAAGAGCACGCCGTACATGCCGCCCAGGGAGCCCTGGTGGAAGAAGGACAGGAACGCGCCGATACCGGCGAACAGCGGCATGATCACGTGGAAGTTGTGCGACAGCCTATGGATGAAGGGAATCTTGTCCAGCTGCCGGTTTTCCAGAATGATCGGCACGAACTCGATTGCCAGCACCATGAGGTAGCAGGAGATGCAGAACATCACCTCGACAAGCATGGAGTGAACGTTGGCGTGCCAGAAGCCGAACCATGATCTGAGCGGTTGGCCCACGTCGAGCGCCAGAACGATCATCGCGCCGGAGTAGCAGATGAACCCGATGATCACCGCAAGGTTGATGATGTTCTTCAAGGGATCGATGTTCAGGATGTAGCGAAGCAGACCCGTGAAGAACGCGCCGGCGCCCAGAGCGATGACCGCGAGGTCGAACGTGATCCAGAGGCCGAAACCGAAGTAGTTGTCGAGGGCGGTGACGCCGAGGCCTTCGTAGAAGATGACGCCCATCCAGGCGCCGCCCCATGCCAGGACAATGCCGATGACGGCAATCCAGATGAGGAACTTCGGGAAGGAACAGCGGGGCAGCCCTTCGTCGAGAAGCGGGTAATCCGTGGGTTTAGCCATGACCATGACCCCCTACGAC
>CAZUBS010000151.1:0-5474 GCA_964618595.1 uncultured Desulfohalobiaceae bacterium | reverse complement strand
GCTTCGTGGTGGACGGGCAGTTCGGGCTGACCCCCCTGGACGAGCAGCTGGCCGATTTTTTGCGCCGCTCCGGCAAGCCCATCCTCCTGGTGGTGAACAAGGTGGACGGTCCTGAGCAGGAGGCCATGCGCACCGCGGATTTCCACGGCATGGGCCTGCCCCTGACCCCGGTCTCGGCCGAGCACAAGTTCGGTCTCCGGACCCTTGTGGAGCGCATCGAGGAGCTGCTCCCGGAAGCCGGGGCAGGGGGGGAGCCCCAGGTGGAGGGCCTGCGCCTGGCCCTGCTGGGCCGTCCCAACGTGGGCAAGTCCTCGATCATCAATGCCCTGTCCGGTGAGCGGCGTCTGATCGTCAGCCCGGTGGCGGGCACCACCCGGGACAGTGTGGACGTGGTCCTCTCCAGGGGGGGCAGGCAGTACGTCTTCCTGGACACCGCCGGGGTGCGCCGCAAGAGCCAGGTGGTGGACACCCTGGAGCGGTTCAGCATCCTCAGGTCCCTCAAGAGCAGCAAGCAGTCCCAGGTCACCGTGCTGGTGCTCGACGCCCTTGAGGGGGTGGTCGGCCAGGACAAGCGGCTGATCAGCTTCCTGGACAAGGAAAAGGTCCCGCTGATCATTGCCGTGAACAAGATCGACCTGCTTGCGGCGCAGCAGCTGCGCCAGCTGAAAGCCTTCCTGGGAGAGCAGCTTCGCTTCTGCGACCATGTCCCGGTGGTCTACACCTCGACAGTGACCCGGGCCGGTCTGGGCGGGATCCTGCCCCTGGCGGAAAAGCTGTGGCAGGAATGCCAGACCAGGGTCTCCACCGGGCGGCTGAACAGGGCCGTGCGGGAGGTCACCGCGCGGCAGCAGCCCCCGGTGGTCAACAGGCGCCGGGCCAAGTTCTACTATCTGACCCAGGTCAGGACGGCCCCGCCCACCTTTGTCTTCTTCGTCAACGACCCGGAGCTGATCAGGGAGTCCTACGCCAAGTACCTGGAGAAACAGCTGCGCAAGCTCTTTGGGTTGCGCATGGCCCCCGTGCAGCTGGTCTTCCGCCCCAGCCATCAGAAGTGAGGGCGTCGGGCCGGGCTTGTTTGTATTGCGCCCCTGTCAAAGCTGGGATACAGTTCCCCCTCGTTTTCAACAGCCGTGGCAAGGTGACGGGACCGCGCGAGCATCGAGCAGGCCCGGGTTCGGACGCTTCCTGAAGGCAACAGACAAGGAGAGATGATGGTCCAGAAAAGCGACACCATCTGGTTCAACGGAACGCTCGTTCCCTGGGACGAGGCCACAGTGCACGTGCTCACCCACACCCTGCACTACGGGGTGGGGGTCTTCGAGGGCATCCGCTGTTACAAGGGCTCAGGCGGCACTCCCGCGATCTTCCGGCTCCAGGAGCACGTGGCCCGCCTCTTTGATTCCGCCAGGGCCGTGGAGATGGAGATCCCCTTCACCCAGGAGACCATAGTCGAGGCCATTGTGCAGACGCTGCGCAGCAACAGGCTCGACGCCGGGTACATCCGCCCCCTGGCCTTTATCGGCGACGGGGTCATGGGCGTGCATCCAGGGCAGAACCCGGTCCAGACCATCATCGCGGTCTGGCCCTGGGGGGCCTACCTTGGGGACGACGGCCTGACCAAGGGCATCCGGGTCAGGACCTCCTCCTTCACCCGCCACCACCCCAACGTGATGATGACCAAGGCCAAGGTCAGCGGCAACTACGTCAACTCTGTCCTGGCCAAGCGGGAGGCCGTGGCCGACGGGTATGACGAGGCCCTGATGCTGGACGTGGACGGCTATGTGGCCGAGGCCACCGGGGAGAACATTTTCATCGTCAAGAACAGCGTGCTCAAGACGCCCCCCCTGGGCTCCATCCTGGGCGGGATCACCCGGAACAGCCTCATGGTCCTGGCCAGGGACATGGGCTACGGCGTGGAGGAGCAGCGATTCACCCGCGACGAGCTCTATGCCGCGGACGAGGCGTTTTTCTGCGGCACCGCGGCCGAGGTGACCCCCATCAGGGAGGTGGACCGCCGCACCATCGGGAGCGGGGGTGCCGGCCCGGTGACCGCGCTGCTGCAGCAGGAGTACTTCAAGGTGGTCAAGGGCGAAAACCTCAAGTACGCGGGCTGGCTGCACCAGTTCGACATCTAGGCCCGCGTGCACCAGTGAAGCAGTGGCCGGGCCGGTCTGAACCGGCCGCTTCGGCAGCGTGACCATGAACCAGTCCCACCTGACACTCAAGTACCGCCCCCAGGTCTTTGCCGAGGTCCTGGGCCAGGACGCTGTCTGCCGTATCCTTTCCCGGGCCGCGGCCGAGAGCGCCGTGGCCCCGGCCTATCTCTTCAGCGGCACCCGCGGGGTGGGCAAGACCACCCTGGCCCGCATTCTGGCCAAGGCCATCAACTGCGCCCGCGGGCCGGCTGCCGAGCCGTGCAACCAGTGCGACAACTGCCTCCAGATCACCCGGGGCAGCAGCGTGGACGTGGTGGAGATCTACGTTGCCTCCAACACAGGGGTGGAGCACGTGCGGCGGCTCAAGGAGGACGTGGGCTACGCACCCATCGAGTACCGCTACAAGGTCATCATCATCGATGAGGCGCACATGCTCTCCAAGGCGGCCTTCAACGCCCTGCTCAAGACCCTGGAGGAGCCGCCCGCCCATGTGGCCTTCATCATGGCCACCACCGAGGCGCAGCGCTTCCCGGCCACCATTGTGAGCCGCTGCCAGCACTATGTCTTCAAGCGGCTCTCCCAGCAGCAGCTCGAGGAGCACCTGGCAGGGATTCTGGAAAAGGAAGGCGTGACCTTCGATCCGGCAGCGGTCACCCTGTTGGCCAGGCGGGGGGCTGGCAGTGTCCGGGACAGCCTGTCCCTCATGTCCCAGGTCATGGCCCTGGGGGCTGACTCCCTGGCCGAGGAAGACGTCCGGCAGGTCCTCGGGCTGACCGGCCACGAGACCCTGTTCGAGCTGTTCGAGGCCCTGTCCTCCAAGGATTGCCGGGCCATCAGCGGGCTCTTGCAACGCATCCTGGACCAGGGGCTCGACCTGGGGTTCTTCCTGCGCGAGCTGACCATGGCCTGGCGCAACCTGTTTCTGCTGCGCCAGACAGACGGCCAGGGGCTGGACCTGATCCAGGCCAGCGATGCGGATGCCGAGCGCTGGGTGGAATGGTCCCGGCGCTTCCCCCTGGCCCAGGTCCACGCCAGCTGGCAGCTGACCCTGGAGGGGCAGCGCCGGGTGCTGACCAGCGTGGAGCCCGCCCTGGCACTGGAGCTGCTGCTCCTGAACCTGGCTTTTTTGTCCGACCTGCTGCCGGTGGAGGCCCTCAGCCCGGGGGGGACACCTTCCCAGTCCGGGGGCCGGGAGGGTCCGGAAGGCCCGCATCCTTCGGGTCCGGCTCCGGTGCGTTCCGGTACGGCCGGACGCGGTGCAAACAGCGCCGAAGGGTCCGGGACTCACGATGCGCCGCAACAGTCCAGCCCCATTCATCCCGTTTCGCAGGAGTTTGTTCCACAGCAGAGCGGGCCGGACCGAACAGCAGATGGTGCGGACTGGCCCGGGTTCGTGCGTTTCTGCGAGGTCACATGCAGGGAAGCAGGCCGGCCGCTGCCCTTGAAGCAGGTCACGGGGCAGCTGGACGGTGCAGTGCTCAAGCTGGTGTGCACCAGCCGCGTGCAGTGTGAGCGGCTCAAGGAGCGCGAGAAGTTCGACCAGCTGTGCCGGCTGGCGGCGGAGTACTTCGGAAGCGGCGTTTCCGTGGAGGTGACTGCCGGCGCGGCAACGGCGCGGCCGAATGTGGCGGAGGTCAAGTCCAGGGCCCACGACCACCCCGTGGTGCAGGAGGCCCGGAAGGTTTTGAACGCTCAGGTGATCGATGTCCGGCCCGTGGACCCGAGGTGAGGCCGGGCACCATCGCCGCATGGAGGAACGACGATGATGAACGACATGCTGCGCCAGGCGCAGCTGATGCAGAAGAAGATTGCCAAGATGCAGGAGGAGCTGGCCCACAGAACCGTGGAGGCGAGTGCCGGCGGCAACATGGTCACGGTCACGGCCAACTGCTCCCAGGAAATACTCTCGGTGACCATCGACCCCTCCGTGGTCGACCCCCAGGACGTGGAGATGCTCCAGGACCTGGTGCTGGCCGCGGTCAACGAGGCCCTCAAGAAGGCCAAGGAGACCATGGAGGCCGAGATGTCCCAGATCACGGGCGGCCTCAAGATCCCGGGTCTGTTCTAGGCCTGCCGTGAACAAGCTTCCGGAGCCGCTGGCCGTGCTGGTGGAGCAGCTTTCCGGGCTGCCGGGCATCGGCCGCAAGTCAGCCCTGCGCATGGCCCTGACCCTGCTCAAGTGGCCTGAGGACACGGCCAGGGGGCTGGGGCAGTCCATCCTCGACCTGCGGGACAGCCTGCGGGTCTGCCGGGTCTGCTTCTGTCTTTCCGACACGGACCCGTGCTCGATCTGTGACGACCCCAACCGGTCCGACACGGAGCTCTGCCTGGTCTCGGACTGGGACGCGCTGCTGGTCATGGAGGAGTCGGGGTCCTTCCGGGGCAGGTACCTGGTCCTGGGCGGGCTCCTCTCCCCCCTGGACGGGGTGCAGCCCCAGAACCTGGAGATCGACAGGTTGCGCGACCGGCTCGGCCAGGGGGTGGTCGAGGAGCTGATCCTGGCCCTTGGAACCACCCTGGAGGCCGAGGCAACCGAGTCCTTCCTCAAGAACATGCTGGCGCGGCAGTTCCCGGACATGCGCCTCAGCCGGCTGGCCCAGGGCATCCCCCTGGGCTCCGACCTCAAATATGTCGACCGGGAGACGCTGAAGCAATCCCTGGTCCACCGCCAACGGCTCTGAGCCGTGGCCGTGACTTCCTGAACCATCATGAGCCGCTTTGCAACGCTCCCCGGGTCCACCGAGTCAAAGCAAAGGCAGGCGGCCCCGGCGGAGCTCACGGGAGAGGTGCTCTCGGTGGTCTTCTACAATCCGGAGACCAACTACCATGTGCTGCGCCTGCGGGCCGACAGCGAGCCGGGGCAGGTCACCGTGGTGGGCAGCCTCGGCCGGGTCACCCCGGGGGAGGAGCTCGACCTGACCGGGGTGTGGAAGGACCACCCCAAGTTCGGGCGCCAGTTTCAGGCCCTGACGGCTGTGCAGCGCATGCCGGCCAGCCTGAACGGCATCAGGCGCTACCTCTCCTCCGGCATGATCAAGGGGGTGGGCCCGGTCATGGCCGACCGCCTGATCCGGGCCTTTGACCGGGAGGTCCTGACCGTCCTGGACGAGAGCCCGGAAAAGCTGCTCCAGGTGGAGGGCCTGGGACCCAAGAAGCTTGCCAAGATCACCGCCTCCTGGCAGGCCCAGCGGGAGATCCGGTCGCTGATGCTCTTCCTGCAGACCCACGAGGTCCCGGCCACCTTTGCCGGACGGATCTTTCAGCGTTACGGGGTCCAGGCCGTGCACAAGCTCGAGCAAAACCCGTACGACCTGGCCC
>CAZUBS010000150.1:0-5481 GCA_964618595.1 uncultured Desulfohalobiaceae bacterium | reverse complement strand
CCGTATCATGACGTGGTACGACGCGCACTTGTCTCCCTCCACCTTTTCATCTGTGTCTCTCAGCTTGTGTTATTTCTTGCCCAGAATTGTGATGGACCGGCTGGCGGCCTACTGGGCCTGTGTAATACTTTCCCGCATTGTTTTTGGTGAATTGGCCGTTCCAGCTGTAAAAAATCCACGCACAGCCATATCGACGGGCCGGAGCTTTACATGGTCTTCGAGGAAGTAGCCGTCTTCGGTGCGGGAAAGATGGAATAGCATGGCAAGATCCTCGGTGGTTTCATCGTCTGCGACAAATCCGGTGCTCAACACAAGACTGTCAGCAGGAATTTCCACCCGTAGTCCCAGAATCGGATCCAATACCGTAACGCTCAGACCATCGCCCTCGGCATGCACCCGGGGCTTGTCCTCAGGCTCGTAACGGATGAATTTAACGCCCTGCTTCCTTGCCTGCCTGTAGTAATCCTCCTGGAAGGCATAAGTTCGTATATCACGGTAAAGAATGTACACCTGGGCCGCCGGATTTACTTTTTTGATGCGCAGGGCGTTCTTGATGGCCGTCTGGCAGCAGATGCGGGAGCAGTTCGGATTTTCGGGTTCCCGGGAGCCGACACACTGGATCATGACCACCTGATGCCATTTTTCTATTTCTGCCGGATCCTCCTCGATACGGGCTTCGAGGTCGAGCTGGGTCATTACCTGTTCGTGGCGTCCCAGCATGTATTCGTCGGGCCGGTGAGCCACGGCTCCGGTCGCCAGGATGGTGACGCCGTGCTCAAAGGGCAGCCCCCCCTGGTCGGTGGAGATGATGGACATGAACTTGCCGGCTCGGCCCATGGTCAGGGCCACCCGGGCATCCTTGAATATTGTGATGTTGGGATGCTTCTCCACCTGCACCACGAGGTCCTCGACAAGCTTGACCGGGTCTTCGCCGTCAAGGGTGTAGTGGAGCTTGCGGGCCACTCCCCCAAGCTCCTCCTGCTCCTCCACCAGGCAGACTTCATAGCCGTGGTCGGCAATGCCAAGCCCAGCGGTCATGCCGGCCACGCCCCCGCCTATGATCAGGGCCTTGCGCACCACCTCCTGGGGCGGCGGCAGCGGGGAGGGGTCGGCTCCTTCGAGCTTCACAGCGGCCATGGACAGGGTGGAAAAGATCTCCTTTTCCAAAGAGCGCCTCTCCTCCTCGGCGTAGCGGGCCACCGTGGGGGTGTAGATGTCCACGACATCCATGAGAACCGGCTTGAGCTTGATCTCCGAACCGAGCTCTCGCAGCTTGTTGACATACGCATATGGCATGCAGGCCCCGATGAGCAGCCGGTTGGGGCGGCTCTTTTTGGCCTGGTCCCGGATCTGCTTCCAACCCTGCTCGGTACAGGCCCTGGTGACGGTTGCGACATCGCAGACAGAGGTCAGCCTGGAAAGCCTTTGCAGCATGGCCTGCACATCAACGCGCTGCTCCATGATGGGACAGGATGTACACAGGGTGACCAGTGTCTGGGGGCGCTCGCGGGACACATCCCGGTACTCCGGCTCTGGTTCGGGCTTTTTTTCCTTGAGCGGGGCGTAGAGGTTGATGAGCCGGGAAGCCCCGAGTGCTGCTGCACTGGACTGGATCACGGATTCGGCGATGTCCTTGGGGCTGCCGCAGGACCCGGCTGCAAAGACACCCAGACGGGTGGTGCGGGAAGGAGCAAAGGGCTCGGTCTTGAGAAAGCCCCACTGATTGGTCTCGACCTCCGCGGCCTGGGCAAGCTGCTGCATGCTTTTGGGCGGCCGTGCCCCGACCCCGAGCACGAGCATGTCGAACTCCTCCTGCACGCGCTGGTTCTCGTGGTCGAGGTACTCGATGCAGACCTGGGCGGGGTTTTCGCCCGGCGTGGCCGAATGGATGCGGCTGTTCACGAACCTGACCCCCCCGCTGCTTTCGGCCTGGTCCCGGTACCTCTGGAAGTCGCGGCCGAACGTGCGCATGTCCATGTAGAAGATGGTGGTTTCGGCCTCCCCTTTGGTAATTTTTTGGGCCAGCAGGGCCTCCTTGATGGATATCATGCAGCAGAAGGAGGAGCAGAAGTCGGCATTTTTCTTCAGGTCCCTGGACCCCACGCATTGCAGCCAGGCGATCTTCTTTACGGGGGTGCCGTCGGATCGCTCAAGCTTGGCCCGGCTCGGCCCGGAAGAGCTGCACATGCGTTCGAACTCCAGAGAGGTCACCACTGCGGGGTGGACGCCGTAGCCAAGGACATCCTGCATCTCGGAAGGGTCGTAGCACTCGAAGCCCGCAGCCAGGATGACGGCACCGATATCGAACTCCAGGGTCTTGTCCGAGACCAGGCGCATGTAAAGCTTGTCCAGCCAGGGCACGAAGGATTTTGCGTCAACAGGCTTGTACAGCACCTCCCTGGCACCCTGCTGGAGAAGCTCTTCCGCCTGCTCCCGTTGTTCGGGGCGGGCCAGGAGAATCACGGTCAGATCCGGCCGAAGCTCCAGGCTGCGCAGCAGCACCCGATCCGCCCCGGGGTCCGCGAGGTCGAGGTCGAGGAACAGGAGGCGGTCCTCCTGTGAGCCGGTCAGCCGGTCGATCGTCTCGTTGCCGGTGGTGGTGGAGTGCAGGGGGAAGTTCTGTCGTTTGAGCCATTCGGAGAAGTCTTCAAATGTGGCGGGGCTGGGGTCTGCAACCAGGATGTGGAAGTCCAGCCGCTCATCGAACATGAAGTCGATGGCATCATTGGGGCATTCCTCGAAGCATTTCCAGCAGCGCTGGCAGTTGTCCAGGTCCACGGTGAAGCTGTTGGGGATGGCATGGGGCACGGGCAGGTAGATGGCCGATCGCGTGGTCAGGCCGGCATTGAACTCGCTGGGCAGCTCCACGGGGCAGACCTCGGCGCAGAGCCCGCACCCGATGCACTTGGTCGGATCCACAAATGAGGAATGTTGCTTGAGCTCTGCCCGGAAGCTCCCGGGATCACCTTCGAGGCCGACCAGCTCGGAAGAGAGGTAGATGTCGATATTCTTGTGGAAGAGCCCCTTGCGCATGCAGAACTGGCTGGAGGAGTCCCGTTCCGTGAGCGGGAGCATCTTGCACATGCCGCAGTGGTCGGTGGGGAACTGGTAGTCGAGCTGGGTGAGTATGCCCCCGATGCTCGGCCGCTTGTCAACCAAGGCCACCTTCTGGCCAGCCACGGCGAGGTCGAGTGCGGATCGGATGCCTCCGATGCCTGCTCCGACAACCAGGGCGTCGTATGAAGTTCTCATGTCGTCCTCCCATGCCCGGGGAGCGTGCTGTCCCTCAGGCGTTTCATCCTAGTCCAGGCTGCCACCAGTCATCTCGGCAAACTCCCGTTCATGGAACACCGTGAGCGGCGGGGCTTCGTTCGGGTCGGCCCCCGGGTGGTAGTCAAAGGCCTTTTGCACGTCCGCGGCCACCATGCGGAACAGCTCCATGACCGGCACGTTGTTCGGGCAGGCATTGGAGCACTGGCCGCACCCGATGCAGGAGGCGCTCATGTGCGCCAGCCGGGTCAGGTGGAAGAACACCGTGTCCGTGGGCAGCTTGAGAGCCCCTTTCTGCCTGGCCCAACCCAGGTACTGCCAAGGCTTGTGGTCGAAGACGTCGGTCACGAACACGCACTCCTTGCAGTAGCAGACCGGGCAGGCAACGCGGCAGTTGTAGCAGTTCACGCAGCCGGAGAGGTAGTCGGAGAGCTTTTCCAGGGTGTCAGTGGCCTCGGCGGTTGTGCTGAACATGTCGTCCCGGAAGGCGGTGCGCTCGTTGACGATCTCCGCCAGGTGCTTTTTCCTGGCGTCCAGGCTGGCGGCCTCGGGCAGGTCGAGGCGGTTGAGCAGCCCCTCACCGCGCGGGGTGTTGGATATGGCCAGCAGGGCCTGGTCCGGGTCCAGACCGAACAGCCCGATGGACAGGTCGGCGCTGTCGGCGGCGGGATGCTCGCAGGCCCTGCATCCAGCGGCGATCTCGATTCCCTCGATGGATGTGGCCCCGCCGGAAACCGTCTTGAGGTAGGTCAGGGTCTTGTCGATGACGGTGCTCTGGCCGTTGGCGGCGAGATACTTCTGGTAGTCGGCGTTGCTGAAGGCACCGTAGCAATCCACGCCGATGAGCAGGACATTGTCCATGCTGCCCTGGTTGAGCTTGACCAGCTCGATGAAGGCCCTGATCTCACAGGGCCTGAGCACGGCCGCGACTACGCCCATGTCGGTTTGGCCACGGGTCAGCCGGGCCACCAGCTTTGCCCCGTTGAGGGGAAAGCTCGGGCACAGGGGGTCGGCCTGGTCGAGCTCCGCGGGGTCGGTCACCAGCGTGGGCATGGTCATGCCCTTTCCGCCCAGGTGACGCTGCACCAGCACGGCCCCGATCTCGTCATCCTCGAGCAGGGACTTGAGAAAGGCCTGTATCCCTTCCACGGGGTTGTCCTTGACTGCGATGTTCACTGCACTTGCCATGATGGTCCTCCCGGTCCGAGGGGTGGTGTTGTGCGGACACCCTTGAGGGTCCTGGCCTGGCTCGGCCCCAGGTGTTTGATCTCTTCCGCGTACTCGTTGACGGTTTCAGCGAACTCGTTGCCTTCGCTCGCGCCCACCCAGGTCAGCTTGAGCCGCTGCTCCTCAAAGCCGAACCGGGGAAGGATCTCCTTGAGGAGCTTCATCCTGCGCCGGGCCTTGTAGTTGCCGTTGATGTAATGACAGTCCCCGGGATGGCAGCCGCTGACCAGCACGGCATCGGCCCCGCTGAGGAGCGCCTTGATAACGTATTTTGGGTCGACCATGCCGGTGCACATCATGCGGATCATCCGGACGTTGGGTGACTGGACCATGCGGGCGGTTCCGGCAAGATCCGCGGCCGTGTACGTGCACCAGTTGCAGACAAAGGCCACGATGGTGGGTTGGTACTCTTCCATGATGCTCTCCTTGCGACCGTGTTACTCTGCCATCCGGGCGGCAGGGGTTTCCTCTCCCGAGGGAGGCGGGGGGGCGGGCAGGTCGTCCAAAAGCCCCGCCAGCTCGGCGAATATCTGATTCTCCGTGAAGTGCTTGATCTGGGCCGCGCCGCTGGGGCAGTGCTCGGCGCAGCTGCCGCAGCCCTTGCACATGGCCTCGTTGATCACCGACACGCCGCGCCGCTCGTCGAACTCGATGGCCGAGTAGGCGCACAGGTCGATGCACGACTTGCAACCGATGCAGATGTCGGGATTGATCCAGGACACTGTGGGGGAGATGGTCACCAGCCCCCGGGAGGCCAGCGCCAGGGCCTGGGCCGCACCGCCCGAGGCGTGCGACACCGCATCCGGTATGTCCTTCGGCCCCTGGCACGTTCCGGCCAGGAAAATCCCGTCCCTGCCCGTGGCCCCAGGCCCCTGCTTGGGGTGCTCTTCGAGGCAGATGCCGTCCAGCCCCTGGCTGATGCCGAAGATCCGGCCCGCCCCCCCCGGACCGGCACGCCGGGACCTTGGCGATCACAGTCTGACC
>CAZUBS010000149.1:0-5515 GCA_964618595.1 uncultured Desulfohalobiaceae bacterium | reverse complement strand
GGGTGTCCATTGGGTCGTGGATCCGCCGGTTTGATTGCGGGGGGCGGGATGCCCCGGACGGCGGAAGAGTTGAAGACTATAATCACCGACGGGGCAAAGTGCAACATGCGCCCTGCGGGCGAGAACGAAGTTCGAACTTCCCGGCCGGTCCGGGAGTTTCTCCTTGCTAGCCGGCCCAATTAGCGCTAATTTGCCGTCAACATTGATCTTCCAGACACAGCACCGGTCCGCTCATGCGCCTTTTGAAGACACTGGTCGTCCATCCGGACTCCGAGGTCCGTCACCAGCTCCGGGACCTGCTTGGCGAGCTCAAGCAGATCAAGGTGCTGGGAGAGGCTTTGTCCGCCTTCGAGGCCATGGAGATGCTCGATTTCATCCCCTACGATGTCTTCATCATCGGGGTCGAGCTGCCCAACGGGGTCAGCGGCATCGAGCTGGGCCAGATGCTGGGCAAGCGTCAGCAGCGCCCTGTGCTGGTCTACATCGCCACAGACGAGAGCCTGGCCTACAAGGCTTTTGAGCTGGGGGCCGCCGACTACATCATCTGGCCCCTGGACGGGCAGCGGCTCAAGCTGACCGAGGAGCGTCTGGTGCGCTACGTCCCCGAGGAGGAGCCCGAGGTGGAGAGCGGATCGTGGATGCCCAGGCGTTTTCAGGACGACGGGGAGGAGGAGACCCTGCACCTGCAGCTCCCCGAGGAGGACCAGGACCGCTTTCTCCAGGCCCTGCGGCAGGCCTGGGATTTCAGCCAGCGGCAGGTGGAGATCGAAAAGCTGCCCATCACCGAGGAGGGCAGGACCGTCCTCATTCCCTACAACCAGATCGTTTTCATCGAGGCTTACGAGGACTACAGCTTCGTGCACACCTCGGCCCAGAAGCACCTGACCTCCTACCGCCTCAAGAACCTGGAGGACCGCCTCAGGCAGCACGGGTTTTTCAGGGTGCACCGCAAGTACCTGGTCAACCTGGAGATGGTCACCGAGATCGCAACCATGCCCGGGAGCAATTTCATGCTGCGCACTGCCGGGCGCAAGCGCATCGAGCTGCCCATCAGCAGGCGGCGCATCTCGGAGCTGAAGCAGATCCTGGGCCTGTAGCGGCCTGCTCCGTTGAACCGGGCAAAAAGGCCGCTGGCCGAATTCGGCTTTGCTGTTGCTGCTGGACGGAGTAACCGGGAAAGTGCAGACGAGCGAGACGGGAAACAAGCCGGCGTCCTCATGCCTGTGCAGGGGGCGCCAAACCGGAGGAGAGCGCATGGTGCGCACGCAAGGCGGCTTTGAGGACCTCGGGCAGGAGGAGCTGGTTTTCCGGCCCCTGCCCCAGATGGTCATCGAGGCCAACATCAATCCCCAGGAGTACGACAAGGCCCTGAAGTGGAGCCACATGGATCCGGAGGGGTACTGGGAGGAAGCCGCCAAAGAGCTGTCCTGGTTCAAGAAGTGGAGCCGGGTACTGGACGACTCCAACCCTCCGTTTTACCGGTGGTTCCCCGGGGCCAGGTGCA
Organism: uncultured Desulfohalobiaceae bacterium; assembly: GCA_964618595.1. GTDB lineage: Bacteria > Desulfobacterota > Desulfovibrionia > Desulfovibrionales > CAZUBS01 > CAZUBS01. The sequence continues at coordinate 4,011 of CAZUBS010000149.1, read as the reverse complement.
ATATTGCCTACAACGCGCTGGACAGGCACATCGAGACGGCCAACAAGAACAAGCTGGCCCTGATCTGGGAAGGGGAGCCCGGAAACCAGCGCAAGCTGACCTACTACGAGCTCTACCGCGAGGTGAACCGCTTCGCCAATGCCCTGCGCTCACTCGGCGTGCAGCGTGGGGACCGGGTGGTCATCTATATGCCCCGTCTGCCCGAGACGATCGTGGCCATGCTCGCAGCGGCCAAGGTCGGGGCGGTGCACAGCGCGGTCTACGCCGGCTACTCGGGCAGGGCTTTGCGGGAGCGCATCGAGGCCGCAGGGGCCAAGCTGGTTGTCACGGCGGACGGGTACTACCGCCACGGCCAGGTCATCAACCTCAAGAAACGGGTGGACGAGGCCCTGGTAGGCGCTTCCAGGGAATGTGTCGACACCGTGGTGGTCGTGCACCGGGTCAACGTGGACGTGTCCATGAACGAGCCCCACGACCTGTGGTACGAGGACCTGGTGCGGCAGGAGAGCCCCTACTTCTCCTGCGAGGTCATGGAGTCCACCGACCCCCTGTTCCTGATCCACACCGCCGGCGCATCCGGGAGGCTGCGGGGCATCATCCACTCCCACGGCGGCTACATGGTCGGGGTGCAGCGCACCCTGCAGTGGGTCTTCGACATCAAGCCCACGGACATCTACTGGTGCACCACGGACGCGGCCTGGATCACCGGCCACAGCTACCTGGTCTACGGCCCGCTCATGGCCGGGACCACCACGGTCATGTACGAGGGCGACCCCCTGTACCCCCAGGCAGACCGCATGTGGGACATCGTGTCCCGTTTCGGGGTCACCATCCTGTCCACCCTGCCCACCGAGATACGCATGCTGATGCGTTTCGGCACCCAGTACCCCCGCCGGCACGATCTCTCCACCCTGCGGCTGCTCGGGTCCATGGGCGAGCCCTTCAACCAGGAAGCCTGGCTGTGGATGTACAAGCACATCGGCCGCTCGGAGTGCCCGATCATGGACACCTGGTGGCAGACCGAGACCGGGGCCTTCATGCTCAGCCCCCTGCCCATCTCGGTGCTCAAGCCCGGGTCGGTGGGCAAACCCCTGCCGGGCATCGAGACCGAGGTGGTGGACGAAAGCGGGGTCCCTGTCAGACAGGGGGAAACCGGACACCTGGTCATCAAGCGTCCCTGGCCCTCCATGTTCCTGGGGCTGGACCGGGACGAGGCGGGCTTCGAGGAGACCTACTGGGGGCGGTTTGGCGCGGGCACCTACGCCACCGGGGACTTGGCGCGCATTGACGAGACCGGCCACTACTGGACCCTGGGACGGACCGACAACATGCTCAAGATCGCGGGGCACAGGTTGGGAGCATCGGAAATGGAGGAGGCCCTCAGGTCGCACAAGGCCGTGGACCAGGTCCTGGTGGTGGGCATCCCGGACAAGGTCAAGGGCCAGGTGGCCAAGGCCTTCGTGGTCCTCGACGAGGCCTACCGGGACCCCGACGCCCCCGAGGAGCTGCTGCAGCAGCTCAAGGAGCACGTGCTCAAGGAGCTTGGACAGGTGGCCGAGCTCAAGTCCATCGAGATCAGGACGGAGCTGCCTGGGGAAGAAGGGTGAAGGCAGGCTGAAAGCTCAAAGCTGAAAGCTCAAAGCAAGACAAATACAAGACTGTAAGTTCTTCGACGTTTCGTGTGGAATTCCAGTGTTGCGTCCACGAATTTGATCATTTGATCTATAGTTTCGTATCAAGTAAAGATTTTCAATCTTGGTATACTTTATCGGTAGGTCATTCCCGCGCAGGCGGGAAACCAGTGCATTTTTGTCGAGATGAGTGTAAGATTCCTGGATTCCCGCCTGCGCCGGAATGACTTTTAAGGAAGCATAGTCATGGCGATTAAATAACGAAAAGCCTCTCCGCGAATCTTTATAAATCCACATAAAACGTCGAAGAACCAATCCTTCCTGTTCCATTCAGCTTTGAATTCATTTGCCTCGCAGCAGTCTCTCCACCAGGGTGATGGCCGGGTCGCGGTTGCGTTCGTCCAGGCGGGTGATGCCTTCCTCACGGGCCATGGTGAGGGCTTCCTGATACTCGGCCTGGGTAATGGGCCGGTTGATGGCGGGGTGGCGGTCTGCTTCTCCGCAGGGCCGGTACTGGTCCATGATGTTCACGTAGGTGTCGGGGGAGATCTCCCGGGACAGAAAACGCATCCACTCCCTGGTCCCGGCCAGGTCCCCCGGCATGACCAGGTGCCTGACCAGCAGACCGCTGACGGCGATCCCCTGGTCATCGGTCTTCAGGTCCCCCACCTGCCTGTGCATCTCCCTGACGGCTTCGCGGGCTCGTTCGGGGTAGTCTTCGGCCATGGCGTAGGTCTTGGCTGCCTCTGGTGCGGCGAACTTCAGGTCGGGCATGTAGATGTCCACGATCCCGTCCAGGAGCTTCAGTGTCTCCAGGGCGTCGTAGCCCCCGGAGTTGTAAACAAGGGGCAGGGTCAGGCCGTGCTCCACGGCAAGGGGCAGGGCCTCCAGGATCTGGGGCACCACATGCGAGGGAGTCACGACGTTGATGTTGTGCGCCCCCTGCTCTTGCAGGCGCACCATGACACCGGCCAGCTGCTCCGGGCCGGCGGTGACAAAGCCGTGGTCCTCGTGGCTGATGTCCCAGTTCTGACAGAACAGGCACCCCAGATTGCAGTGGGCGAAGAAGATGGTCCCTGAGCCTCCGGAACCCACCAGGGGCCGCTCCTCCCCGAAGTGCAGGTTGTAGCTGGCCACTTGGGCCAGCCGTCCGGTCCTGCACCAGCCGAGCTCTCCGTCCTGCCGGTTCACCCGGCAGCTGCGTGGGCAGATGCGACAGTCCTGAAGCCGAACCAGAGCCGTGTCGGAACGTTTTTGCAGCTCGACTGCGGACAGTGAGCGGTAGCGGGCGGTCACGGGTGGTCTCCCTTTCTTAAACCTTCAAGGCTTCAAGAAAAACAAGCCTTGGAGAAAGATCTACCTGACTGACTCCTCCTTTTCTAAACCGTGGAGGAAGCCCTTCCCAACACAATTCTCCGGAACCCTGGCGCTGTCACTGTCACGAGGATTTGCAAAAAGGGGGCGCCGGAAAGGTGACGGCACTCCCTGTTTGCTAGCGCTACTTCCCAATGCGCCCGGTGAACAGCCAGTCATTGCCCTTGGCCTTGCCGTGACAGTCCATGCAGGACTGCACAGCCCCCTGAGCATCGATGGTGCCGTCCGGAGCGTACTTCAGGTAGTACCAGTCATTGTGGTTCGGGTCGAAGCCCTTTTCCTTGTACATGACCGTGACCGCGGCCAGCTTCTCGTCCGGAGTGTAGTTCTCCTTGACGATGATCCCGCCGTCGGGCATCTCCCCCGGCCTCTCCATCAGCGCCTTGTAGGCGATGTCGTTGACATAGGTTGTCAGCAGGGCCCCGTGTGGCTGCTGCCCCTCGTACAGGGCATCCTTGCCGGGCCACATCTTCCAGTCGGTGTAGGGGCCCTCAATGCTGATGAACTTGAGCAGCAGGTTGTTTTTGCTCAAGGTCAAATCCTTGCTGAGACCATCTGATGTCGCATCCCCCCCCAGTGCGGGCAGAGAGAAGAGAAAGGCGGCCATCAGCGTCAGAAAGAGTATCCAGTTCCTGTTCATGTGTTCCTCCGTGGCGGGTTTGAAGTTGTTGTGGCGAAGTGTTGCTGTTGCACATCCCTCGGCGTGCGGGCATTCTTACAAGTATACAGGACCGGGGGGGGACGTGCTCGGGGATGGAGGGGTGAATTTTCAGGTATCCCGGAATACCTGAGGGGTCGGGTCAAGGGCTGTGTCTCGAGTGACAAGGCAAACAGCTGAAAATGGTGCGGGGTGAGAGAAAGGGATGTGGGAGTGACCCCAGCGAGATTTCCTTTCCAATCCGGCTCACTGAGGCTTTTCCGGAGTCCGGTCAGTCGTTATTGGCTGCGGAGCCGCCCCGCTTCCAGGCCGTGGTGTCCACGATGACGTTTCCTTCCAGGGCCTCGT
>CAZUBS010000148.1:0-5562 GCA_964618595.1 uncultured Desulfohalobiaceae bacterium | reverse complement strand
CCTTTGTAAAGATCTCTCAGGCTGGGCAACGGTTGAATGCTGCAGGGTTTCACCACTGAGTGAGCATCGTGGTGAGCCTAGTTTCCATCAGAAAACCAGGTCTTTGTGACACGGTCTGGTCGCAAAATGTCAATTTTGGTTCCTCCGGCCACCTGCCAAAACCGTTACCAGGAAGGAAACCCTCTCATAGGACTTGGTCCAAAGAATGGGGGGGAGGTCACTATAAACCCATTGCCGGGAGCGTTCTCAAGCGAAATCTTCGATACGCTCCCCAGGGAGTTTTGTTATGGGAAGGAGGGTGAAAGCAAGGATCTGCCAGTGGGGGGGCGATGGTCACGTTCACATGACCGGCCAGATTTCAGGGTTCCTGTAAAAAGCTCCGGGTGATGCCGGAGAACTGCTCCTCGGCCTGGGATGCCAAGGTGGCCAGGGCGGCGGCGGGGATGTCCAGTATCTCCCAGGCACGCTCCTCCAGGGGGGGGATGAAGACCGACCCGCTGGCACCCATGCGCAGCCCCAGGGCCATGATGTCGGCCAGGTGGAGGATGGCGGGATCCAGGGGGTTCTCGGCCCGTTCCGGGCGGTGGTGGTGATTGATCAGGTAGGTCAGGGGGTCGGGGAAGTTCCACTCCATGAGCAGCAGGCCGGCCACGCTGGAGTGGTCGAAACCGAAGATCTCCTTCTCAGCCTGGAACAGGGGTATTCCACCGATCCTGGAGGTGAGCATGGCCTTTCTGGTTTCCCGGGGAAGGTGCTTGAGCAGGACCAGCCGGCCGATGTCGTGCAGCAGCCCGGCCAGAAAGTAGCGCTCCTCGGGTTTGAGCCCTTTGCGCTGGGCCAGAAGCTTGGCAAAGATGCCGCAGGCTATGGAGTGCTTCCAGAACTCCTTCATGTCGAAGAGGCTCTCGGGGATATCCTTGAACTGGCTCATGACCGAGATGCTCATGGCCAGCATGGTCAGCTCGCGGGTCCCGGTCAGGGTCACGGCCCTGGCCAGGGAGTCGATCCTGGAGGGGAACCCGTAGAAGGGGCTGTTGACCAGCTGCAGGAGCTTGGCCGAAAGGCTCTGGTCCTTGCCGATGACGTCGGCAATGCTTTCGGAAGAGCTGGTGGGGTCCTTCAGGGTCCGGGTGATCTGATAGTAAATATCGGGGAACGAGGACAGCAAGACCTCATTGCGCACAAGCTCGACAGGTGACCTCGGGGTTTTGCGCCCCGGCTGGTCGGCAAGCTCCTGCTCCAGCGAAGCACCGGACAGGGGGTCTTCGCCCTGGAGCCGCCCCCCTTTGCTCAGGTGTTCGGCAGCGCGGGAAAGGCTCTGACGGGCCAGTTCGCGAACCGCTTCATGGCTGGTGTTGCAGAGGCGAAACAGCTTTCGCGTGCGGGCTTTGGCCTCCTGCAAAACGTCCGGGTCAAAGCGGGAGAAGGACTTTGCCGCGGCATCCCCGCTGCCGGCGCCTTGAACGGAAACCTCCGTAATGCCCCAGGTCTCCATGCTCTGGATGTGCTGGGACTCGAGAACGGTCCCCCGGGGCAGCAGGAACCTGCCGGTCTCCGTAACCAGGTCCGCGTCGAGGACCATGCCTTTTTCGAGCTGAGCGGTGGTGATGATGCCCATGGTATCTTTTGGTGGCGTTGTGGAAGAATCCCGGCGAGCCCCCCGGCCTTTGGCGGTGTCCGGACCGCAGTCCTGGTTGTAGCGGGGGTGGTGATCATCAGTCAACGACAAAGCCGTACCCGGGATTGAAAGACCGGTTCAAGAGTACGCGGTCAGCACATACGTTGGAGGCCGTGGGCATTCATGCCCAGCCGAATCCGTGTCTTTTACGAGGAATGACATGGGATGGTCTCTTGAACCCAGCAGGCGCGGGGCGGACATTCCAGTTGGAGTGAGACGGTGGTGGTGTCGCGCCGGAAAGAACGACCGCTACGACAATGGACCATGCGAGAGTGAGGGGCGCGGCGCACTTCCATTCTGGCTGGTCATGAACACCCACGGCCTTTTTTCGGAGCCGGTCAACCTTTGAAAAAGCATGCCTGAAGAGATCGAGCCAAAAAAACCCGCCTATACGCAGCAAAAGCAGGTCGCAACCGCGGGTTGCGGCTGCGGGCATGGTGGGGGAAATCACAGTCCGGGCAAGGCGTCGAGCATCATGCCGGAGGGGCTGCCGTTGATCTGGAACGTGGCCAGCGGGGCGTCGGCATCGTAGAGAACGTGGGTGGCGTTGGTCAGGTCCTGTTCGGGGAAGAGCTCGCCGGGTGTGAGAAAGAGCCTGCCAAAGGGGGGCAGGGTCCGGGTGGCGTTGGCCAGGGCGTGGCCCTCGTTGTCCAGGGCCCGGCACGTGAGCCCGGCAGTGGCGTTGGAGGTGTTGGCCATGCCCAGCCAGGAGAGCCCGCCGGGCTCGAGCTTGGGAAGCAGGCCGCGGGTCGAGGGGGGAGTGCAGGTGTTCAGGCCGGCCAGGGCCTTGTTGTCGGTGGTGGCGAAAAGCTCCAGCCCGGTCAGGGGGTGGGCGGATTCAGCCTGGAACCAGGTCGTCAGCGGGGAGAGCTCAAGGCCGGAAAAGATGCGGGTCAGGCTTTGGCCCGCGGCCACGGTGGCATTGCGCCCATCCAACCCGGAGGCCAGATCGGTGTGCGGGGTGAGAGTGATCTGTGCGGTGGCGTTGCCGGGGTTGTGCATGACCACCCCGGTCCACCAGCCCTCGTCGTCCGCAATGTGTGGAAAGACCAGGGAAGAGCGTGTCTGGTCCGAAAGGGAAACTCCGGCCAGCTGGGTGTCGTTGCCAAAGAGCATCAGCCCGGCCACCTTGTCGGCATTGCGGATCCTGCCGGTCGTGGCCTGGGGAAGGGGATGGCCGCCAAAGAGGTCCCTGATCAGAAAGGCTCGCTGGGCGCCGGGTCCCAGATCGATCTGAGTGCTGCTGCCGTCGTTGAGCTCCAGCACCACGGTCTTCTTCACGACGGAGGTGTTTGTGAGTGCCACCCCGGTCCACCAGGAAGGGGTGGAGGCTATGTGCGGCAACAGGAGGTCCCCGGAGGCAGTCGTGGTTGTTGCGGCAACCGCGGCCCTGTTGACGCCGGGAAGGGAGAATTTAAGGTATCCCGAGGCCTTGGGAGAATCAGACTCGAAGACCATGGAGGCGATTGTCCGCTGGTCGGGAAAGATCTCACCCGTATCGATCTGTCGGCGCCCCAGGGGGGGCAGGGAGATGGCAAGAGGTGTGGAGACGGGTTGCCCTTGAGCGTCGTAGGCCTTGAGCAGGCCGGTGCAGGTGGCGTTGGCGTCTGCGTTCAGGAGGCCGATCTCAGTGGCCCAGCCACCTGAATCGGGCACGTGGGGAAAGACGGTTCTGAAGACAGGCCCTGAGTAGCCGTCCCAGCCGTTCAGGCGCAGGGTGAAGCTCTGGAAGGTGCCGGTGTCCCCCGGGTAACGGTCACTGACCACCAGGGTCCAGGTCCCCTGCGAGCGCTCGCCCAGGTGGCGGACGCTGCCGAACCGCCAACTCCTGTATGCGGCGGAGCCGCGGGTGACGTCGTGCGACTCGGCCAGGACCGAGACCGTTCCCTGGGGGGAGACGAGCTCCACCTGGAGGTCGCCCCAGTAGGGGTGGTCGTCTGCCGAGAAGGTCAGCTCCACGAACTCAACTTCGAAGTCGTCCTCGATGTGCACGGGGAAGGAAACACCCTCGGGGTCGTTGTCCGGAATGGGCAGGTCCGGGTGGACGGTGGAAGAAGCCTCGGCGGGTTCCCCCCGGCTGATCCATGCGCTCGCTGCCTCCACCGCCCCCAGGGCGTCCACCCGGCCGAAGCCGTACTTGTGGTTGACGGGCAGGCCGGCCCCGTTGCGCGTCCAGTCCGCATCCTCCGGGTCGTTGACCACGGCGGTGCGCATGAGGATGGTGCGCACCTCCCGCCAGGTCAGCTCCGGGTTGGCCTGCAGCATGAGCGCGGCCACGCCGGCCACAGTGGGGCAGACAGCGGAGGTGCCGCCGAAGGTGTTGGTGTAGTCGGTGTCCTCGTAATCGGAGTGGCCCAAGGCATTGTACCCGGCAAAGCCGGTCAGGTCGGTGGTGGTCACGGACCGCCCATTGCCGCTCGACGGTACGTTGAGGGCGATATTGGCCCCGGGCTCGGCATAGGGGGCCTGCCGGCCCAGGTGGTCCGTTCCGGTCACGGCCAGCACGAACCGTGAGTTGGCATAGCCGTCGTAGTTGGAGTTGTCCCCCGACTGGCCCCCGTTCCCGGCGGCCCAGACATAAATGCTTCCCAGGCCGCCCCGCCCCTGGGCAACACCTTCGGCCAACGCGGCCCGCAACAGAGGCCCCGGACCTTCCAGCCGGTCTCCGTCGTCGATCGGCCCCCAGCTGTTGCTGTAAATGTCGATGCGGTCATTGAAAAGCGTTTCGGACAGCGCTGTGTTGACGTCGGTTTCTGCCCCGATGACGCGGATGCCGGCAAGACCCGCCCAGGGGGCGGAGCCAGTGATCCCCAGCCCGTTGAACCCCCGCCCCGCTGCCAGGCCGGCGCAGGCAGTGCCGTGGGGCTCGTTGTCTGTCGGGGTGGGATCGTCGTCGGAGTCGATGAAGTCCCAGCACAGCTCGGCATTGACATTTGGGGCCAGGTCGGGATGACGTATCTCTATGCCGTCATCGACGATGGCGACGACCTCCTGAGGCGAGCCCTTGAAGCTGGACCAGAGATCGGTCAGCCGCCCCCCGGAGATGTCGATGCCGGGGGGGCCGCCGGTCTGCCCGGTGTTGTGAAGGAGCCACTGCTCGTTGAACAGCGGGTCGTTTGGCAGGTCCTTTTTCTGGCGCTCGCGCAGCCAGTCCGGGGCGGCAAAGGCTACGTCGGCGCTTTCATAGACGGCATTGGCAATCTGGATGGCCTCGACCGGATCCGACGCCGCGTAGAGCCGTGTCGGGGCTGAAAAGCCGAAATCCATGACCGGGGTCAGCCCGAAGTCCTGCTCGATCGCGGCGATAGCAGCCTCGTTCTGCGATTTGTACTGGACAACGATGTTTCCGGTCGGGACCAGTCGGGACATGACCGACTGTGTCCTGGTCGTGAAGAACACGGGGGACACCCCTTTGACCGACGGGTGGAAGCGGTCCGGGTCGGAGGACCTGCCCAGGGCCTTGTCGGGGGTCACGCGAAGGTAGGTGGCGAAATCACTGGCCTTGAGTACGTTTGCATCACTGTAGACTTCCCTTTCCTGCAAGGCCTTGGCAAAGTTCTTGGCGGAAGAGGGGAAAACCGTCACCTGGTTGGAGGAGAGGAACAGGGGGCGCTGCACGTGGCCATCGTACCAGTAGGGCGGGGGTGTCCCGGTCAAGGCGGCTGCAGGGGGGGCAAGCAGACACCAGCACGCCAGGGAGCACAGGGCGAGACAGATGCGGAAGGTCATGCGGGGGCCCCGGTGAAAAAGCTTGTGAACCGCGCGACCAGTGGGCCATGTCCTGTGACCTGCTCCAAGGGTAGTGCGTTCACAAGGCCCCAACGTTCCGGAACCGGGCTTGAGAAGTCATTCATGTAACGGTTAACGCTCCCGGCCGTTCCGGG
>CAZUBS010000147.1:2327-5567 GCA_964618595.1 uncultured Desulfohalobiaceae bacterium | reverse complement strand
GGCGCCCCGGGCCCTGGGCATGCGCGACGCGACCGCCATCCGCTCCACCAGCCTGCCCCAGGCCCTGAGGCTGTCCATCCCGGCCTGGTCCAACGAGTACTCCATCATCCTCAAGGACTCGGCCCTGGCCTTTGTCATCGGGGTCATGGAGCTCATGTCCCGAACCCGGGCGGTGGCCGCCACCACCCACCAGCCCGTCCCCCTGGCCATTTTTGCCGGTCTGCTGTTCTTCATCCTGACCTGGTTCGGGGTCAGGGCCCTGCTGTCCCTGGAGAAAAAAGTCCGCATCCCCGGGTATTCCGGGTATACGCAATAAGGAAGGCCCATGCCGGAAAACGAATGCATGCTCCGGGTGGAAAAGGTCACCAAAAGCTTCAAGGACAACCAGGTCCTGAACGGGGCCTCCCTGTCCTTGAACAAGGGCGAGGTCAAGGTTCTCATCGGCCCCTCGGGCGGCGGCAAGTCCACCCTGCTGCAGTGCATCAACTACCTCATCCCCCCCGACTCGGGCCGCATCTGGCTGGCCGGGGAGGAGGTCCACCCCGCCAACCGCCGGGATCTCTCCGTCTACCGCCAGAAGGTGGGCATGATCTTTCAGGACTTCAACCTCTTCGACCACCTAAACGCGCTGGAGAACGTGCGCATCGCCCTGGTCAAGGTCAAAGGGTGGTCAAAGGGCAAGGGCACGGAACGGGCCCTGCAGGAGCTGGCCCGAGTCGGCCTGTCGGACAAGGCCGACCTCTACCCGGCTCAGCTCTCCGGCGGACAGAAGCAACGGGTCTCCATTGCCAGGGCCCTGGCCATGGACCCCAAGGTGCTGCTTCTGGACGAGCCCACCAGCGCCCTGGACCCGGAGCTCATCGGAGAGGTCCTGACCGTGATCCGCGACCTGGTCACCGCCGGCATGACCATGCTCATGGCCACCCACCAGATAAGCTTCTCCTCCACCCTGGCGGATGAGTTCCTGTTCATGGAGCAGGGCGTGATCATCGAGCGGGGCACCCCGGCCGAGCTGCTGACCCGCGAGCCCAGCTCCCGCACCCAGGCCTTCTGCGCCAAGATCAGTGAGCTGACCGGGGATGCCCTCTGATGGACCAGATGCTCACCTTTGTCTTCGAACGGGTCGTTCCCGGGCTCAACCACGGCCTGTGGATCAGCATTCAGCTCATCGTGCCCTCCGCCCTGCTCGGCCTGGCCCTGGGCATCGTGGTCGGCTCCCTGCGGGTCTACGGTCCCACATGGGTCATCCGCACTGCCAACGGGTACGTGGCCCTGTTCCGGGGCACCCCACTGGTGGTCCAGCTCTTCTTCTGGTACTTCGCCCTGCCCTACATCACCATCGGCGACCTGCGCATCGTGCTCTCGCCTGTTGGTGCCTCCATCCTCGGCTTCACCCTGTGCAGCGCGGCCTATCACTCCGAGTACATCCGGGGCGGCCTGCTTTCCATCCGCAAGGGGCAGATCAAAGCGGCCCAGGCCCTGGGCATGTCCCCCTTCAAGACAGTGGTCCACGTGGTCCTGCCCCAGGCCGTGCGCCGCGCCCTGCCCGGGTCGGGTAACGAGATCATCTACCTCATCAAGTACTCCTCCCTGGCCTCCATCATCACGGTCAACGAGCTGACCGGGGTGGGCAGGGGCATTGCCAAATCCACCTGGAAGAACACCGAGGTCTTTTTGGTGGTGGGCATCTACTACCTGGCCCTGGTCACCCTGGCCACCTTCATCCTCAACCGGGTCGAGAGCCGGTTGAGCCTGCCCGGGTTCGAGTACAAGAAGTCCTGAACCCCATGGCCGCGACGCACCACCCCCTCACCGCGCCTTTACTCGAGCTCCTCGACCGGGAGCTCGGGCCAGGCGCACTGACCCTGGAGCGAGACTGCCTGGAGACAGCCGGACGCGACGCCACCACCCTGTGCTCTCTCCCCGAGGCCGTGGTCCGGGCCAGGAGCAGCGGGCAGGTCCAGACACTGCTCAGGCTGGCCAGTGCCCACGGCTTTCCAGTCACGCCGAGGGGAGCAGGCACAGGACTGGCCGGGGGGGCCCTTGCCGTGGAGGGCGGGGTCGTCCTGGACCTCTCGGCCATGGACCGCATCCTTGAGCTCGACCCAGCCGACATGGTGGCCGTGGTGGAGCCCGGCGTGGTCACTGCCAGGCTGCGCCGGGCAGCTGAAGAGCTGGACCTGTTCTACCCTCCCGACCCCGCATCGCTGGGGGAAAGCACCCTGGGCGGCAATGCCGCCACCAATGCCGGGGGACCGGCCTGCGTCAAGTACGGCACCACCAGAAACTACGTGCTGGGATGCGAGGCGGTGCTGCCCTCCGGGGAGCTGGTCACCACCGGCACCCGGACCCGCAAGGGAGTGGTGGGCTACGACCTGACCCAGCTTCTGGTGGGCAGTGAAGGGACCCTGGCCGTGATCACCGGACTGGTGCTCAAGCTCGTGCCCAGGCCTCGGGCCGTGCTGGCGCAATCCGCTGTCTTCGCGAGCCTCGACCAGGCCATGCAGGCGGTCAGCGCGATCATGGCCGGGGGCGTGACCCCCTCGGCCGTGGAGTTTCTGGACAGCCGCTGCCTGCAGCTGATCCAGGACCTGCTTCCCGTGGCTGCCCCTCCCCCGGGATCGAGCCTGCTGCTCCTGGAGACCGACGGCACTTCCACGAGCCAGACCCGGGAAGACATGGAGCGTATCATCGAGGTCTGCCGCGGCCATGGGGCCCTGCACATCCTGCCCGCGCCGGACGAGGCCTCCCGCCGGCGCATGTGGGAAGTGAGGCGCCAGGTCTCCCTGCGCATTCACGAGCGCTGGCCCGTGTATGTGCCCGAGGACGTTGCCCTGCCCCTGGGCCGCATCGCCTCGTTCGTGCGGCAGCTGCCCGAGCTCGAACAAGAGTTCGGGTGCACCATCTACGCCTTTGGCCACGCGGGCGACGGCAATATCCACGTCAACATCACAGCCGCGCAGGAGCACGACCCGGGCAAGGTGGAGGCAACAGTGCGCGGGCTCCTCGAACGGGTCCTGGACCTTCAAGGGACCATCTCGGGAGAGCACGGCGTGGGGGTGGCCAAGAAGCGTTTCCTGGACCTTGAGATCGGGCCGGCAAGCCTGGCCCTGCAGCGTGGCTTGAAACAGCTCTTCGATCCCAAAAACATCCTCAACCCCGGCAAAATTTTTTGACATCCCCCACGGAGGTCCCGTGCACGAACAGGTTCCCATCAGCCGCCGCGTGCAGTCCATCAAG
>CAZUBS010000147.1:0-2227 GCA_964618595.1 uncultured Desulfohalobiaceae bacterium | reverse complement strand
CGGAGGTCCCGTGCACGAACAGGTTCCCATCAGCCGCCGCGTGCAGTCCATCAAGATCTCGGCCACCAAGCGCATGCCCATGCTGGCCGCCGCGCGCGGGGGCTGTGTCTCGCTGGGACAGGGCGTGCCATCCTTCCCCACCCCGGAACACATCCTGCGCTCGGTCTTTAAGCGACTCCAAAACGACCCTGCCTGCGGCCGCTACTCCCTGCAGCCGGGCATGACCGAGCTGCGCCGGGCCCTGGCAGACATGCTCTCCCGGGACAAGGGTGTCCCTGCCGACCCCGAAACCGAAGTGGCCGTGACCGTGGGGGCCATGGAAGGCCTGCTCATGGCCATGCTGACCCTGGTGGACGCTGGCGACGAGGTCCTGCTTCCCAGCCCGTGCTACCCCTCGCATGTGGAGCAGGTCCTCCTGGCCGAGGGAAAGCCGGTCTTCGTGCCCTGTGACCCGAAAGACTGGAGCCTTGATCCCGGTGAGCTGCGCCGGCGCATCACCCCCCGCACCCGGGCCCTGGTCCTGTGCAACCCCTCCAACCCCACCGGTGCGGTGTTGCCGGACAGCCGGGTCAGGGAGATCGTCTCCCTGGCAGCGGAGCACGGTCTCGTGATCCTGGCGGACGAGACCTACGACAGCCTGGTCTACGACGGTCCTTCCCCGCTCTCTCCCGCTTCCCTGCGCCAGGCCTGCGTAATCACAGTGGGCAGCTTTTCCAAGAAGTACGCCCTGACCGGATGGCGGGTCGGTTTCGTCCATGCCCCTGCCGCGCTGCTGGACCAGATGCTCAAGGTGCACGACTGCACGGCCATCTGCGCCCCTGCCCCGGCCCAGCTGGCCGCCCTTGCCGCCCTTCAGGGGCCGCAGCAGGTGGTGGAGGACATGCGCCGCGCGCTCGGCCGGCGGCGCGACCTGGCCTGCGAACGCCTCGACCGCCTGGCCCCGGACTTTGACTACGTCCGCCCCTCGGGCGCCTTCTATGTCATGGCCCGGTACGCCTTCAGCCCCGAAGACTCCATGACCCTGGGCCTGCGGCTGCTCAACGAGGCAGGCGTGGTGACCATTCCCGGCGGCTCCTTCGGGCCCGGCGGGGAAAGCCACCTGCGCCTTTCATTCGGAGGGAGCGAGGAGGAGCTGAACGAAGCCTTCGATCGCCTGGAGGTCTGGCTGGAGAAGGAGCACGGCCTCGGGTGAACAGTGCAAAGCCGTCCCTCATGCTTCCGGCATGACGGCCAGCACGAAGAGCGTGACCGGCCCGTGTACGCCGACCACCTTGACCAGCTCTATGTCCGCAGTGGAGCTGGGCCCGCTGATGCAGTGCACCGCGCTGGGAAGACCCTGCGAGGCCAGCCCGTCAACCCAGACACCCAGGTCGGCAATGCGGGGCAGCAGGGTCGTTTCCGGGGACACCACGGCCAGGTGCACAGGGGGCAGCAGTGAAGTGGAGCGCTCCATGCCGGGGCCGGCGGCTACCACCACTGTGCCAGATTCCACCACCGCGGCCAGGCATCCGGTCACGCCCAGGTCTGCCCGTGCCGCCATGGCGCAATACTCCTCGCCGGGCTCCGGGTTTTCGAGAACCTGAACCCCTGCCTGTGCCAGGATCTCTTTGAGCCCGTATGTTCCAAGGCTCGCATGGTCCCAGCAGACCGCAGCGGCAATATCCTGCCCGCGCACCAGGTCCAGCACGGCCTGACGCAGCTGCTCCACACTCGAAACCGCGGCGTACACGCCGCCGACAGTTTCGATTTCCCTGCCCAGCTGTTCCATGGCCTCCGTGGCCCCTGGCTTTTCCGAGAGCCCCAGGTCCCCTTTCCGGACAGGACCCGGGCTCTTCAGACCAATAGTCCCGAAGCGCAGGGCCTGAAGAATCTTCTTCCGTGCGGCCGTTTTCACGATCTGCCCCCTTTCCCGCTCTGGCCCTCGTCCGGACCGGCGGCCCGGGACCGCTTCTTCCATCTCCTGGAAAAGGGACGTTTCCAGCGGGGCATGCTCCTGTATCTGGCCCAGGCCCTGAGCCGTCGACCCAGACCGGGCAGGCGACGGCTGATGGCAGCCCCGGGGTCCACGGTCCGGGCCAGCGAGGTGACCACCCGGTACAGGCCAGGATGGGAACATACCGAAGCGTACGTCCTGGCCGCACCCCGGCCCACCGGGAGGTCGTCCCCGACCGTGCCCCCGGCGGCCCGGTGCCGCAAAGCAAGCAGCAGCCCGGGAAGCTCCATACGC
>CAZUBS010000146.1:0-5597 GCA_964618595.1 uncultured Desulfohalobiaceae bacterium | reverse complement strand
CCGCTCGACCCTGAGCGAGGAGGTGCAGATCATGGTCATGGAGCAGGCCGGAAGCGAGCCTGGCCAGGCCGGGTATCCTGAGGATGCGCAGGTTCTTGCGTTTCTTGAGTATCTCAAGGGCTCCGGGCTCGAACTCAGGGGCGGCCACGACCTCGAAGTAGAGGCTGTTCACAAAGGATGCGCAGGCAGTGTCCAGCGGGCGGTTGACCACGATGGCCCCGCCAAAGGCGGCAATGCGGTCGGAGTCGTAGGCCCGCAGCAGGGCGGTTTCCAGGCTCTGGTCCGACCAGGCGGCCCCGCTGGGGTTGTTGTGCTTGAGGATGACAGCTGCGGGTTTGGAGCTCAGGTACTGCAGGATGTTGATTCCGTTGTCCACGTCGGTGAGGTTGGTCTTTCCGGGATGCTTGCCCGACTGGAGGATGTTCTCGCTGGAGAGGCTGGAGACGAGACCCTGCCCTGTTCCGCGCAGGCCAACGTTGCCCAGGGTGAGCACCCCAGAGACCGGCTCGTACAGTGCAGCGGGCTGGTCCGGGTTCTCGCCGTAGCGCAGCCCCTTGCTCTGGCCTTCGATGTCCCAGGTCCTCTTGCGAAAGGCGATCTCCTGGTCCCCAAGGACCAGACGCATCTGCTCGGGGAAGGGGTCCTGCTGCTGCAGGTGATACATTTTTTTCAAGTCGTCCATGCACTGTCTCCATATCTCCGGGTTCAAACAGGGGGGCGCAGCCCGGCAAACGGCCGGTGGGCAGGGCGGGCGTGCATCACTGTCCTTACGAGTGGATTTGCGGTAGGCTGTGAACCCTATCACAGCCCAGGGTGAGGGGCAATTTCGACAGTCCGGTGCCAGCAGGGAGGATTCGGGATGGAGAAGGTTCTGGAAAAGATCGCACGGCAGCTCAATGCCTTTGACGAGGCCTCGCTGATGTCGTTGTGGGACGAGTATCAGGAGCGGGTGGGGATGTTCGAGCCCAGCCAGCGATGGGAAGAGTCAGTGCTCGTGTTCTGCCTGCTCCAGTCGGTGCGGCTCAAGAACCAGCTCTTCAACACCCGCTGGTCAGAGCTCCAGGAGGAAGGGACTCCTGAGGGCACAGCTGCCACGGCGTCACCCGCAAGGGTCAGGGGAAGATTACGGCCAGCTCCCAGGCCTGGCTTCAAGCATCGGGGCAAGGTGCTGCGCTTCAGGACGACCAAGGACGACGAATCCCTGTAGCAGGTAATAGTAGAAACGGATGCTTTCCACGAAGTCCACGGCTTCGAAGCCTCTGGCATATCCCCACTCCAGACGGCTGTAGTACTTGCTGTAGCTGAGCAGGGGGAAGACGGTCTTCATGTCGCTCCACCTCGCCGGGTCCTTGCCGAGCTCCTCGGCCAGGAGCATGGCGTCGAGGGTGTGGTTGTAGCCCTGATTGTACGAGGTCAGGGTCAGGAACCAGCGTTCCCAGGGGGGCAGCCCCCTCCCCTCGAACCTGTCCCAGATGTCCCTCAGGTAGCGGCACCCCGCCTCAATGGAGTTCACGGGATCGAGCCGGTCCTCGAGCCCCAGGTGCTCGGCAGTGTCCCTGGTGATCTGCATCAATCCCCGGACGCCCGTCCTGCTCGTGGCCAGGGGCTCGAACCTGGACTCCTGGTAGATCAGGGCCACCACCAGCAACGGATCCAGGCCGTGGGCGCGTGCTGCGGTGATGATCGGTTCCTGGAACTGGGGCAGCTTCCGTTCGATGGTGGATGCCAGGTGGTTGATCTCGTAGTAGTCCATCAACCTGGGCAAAAACCCGGTGTACAGCTCCCTGATGTCCTGGAAGTCCCTGCTGTGGGGAAACTTTTTCCAGAAGGCTTTGAGGGCCTCATCGATGTCGGGCTGATCCGTGCGCCAGTGCCACCGGTAAGCGACCGGGCGGTTCAGGTCCTGGGTGCGGCGCAGCTCCGGGAAGAAGGGCTCCCAGTACCTGAAACGACCACTGTCGACGAGCACCAGCTTGAGCAGGTTGCGCGACAGGGTCTTGAGAATCCCGCGCAGGGAAAACTCCTCCCAGATTTCGACCTGGGGTTCGCAGGGGATGTCCCTGATCTCGCGCTGCATGCTCTCCAGCAGGCGGGGGTTGTCGGTGACCACCACGGGCTTGTCGCACATGCTGTAGGGGGAATCGAGGCCGAAGCGGTACTGGTTGTGGATGAAGACCGGGAAATGCTCCTCGTAGGCCGGCCCGCTGCGCACCATGGGGTCGTCGGCCAGGTCGTGGGACATGATGCCCGGTGCCACGAGCAGGTCAGCCTTGCCGGCCAGGAGGAGATCGCCGGCCTCCTGCCAGGTTGCGGCGCGTACCCAGCGCGGGGTGAACCCATAGCGGCGGCAGAAGAGCATGACAGATTCCTGCTCAATCCCCGGCCCGTAGGGGGAAAATCGGGCATGGACCTGCTCCAGGGGAAGGGTGAGCACGGTCAGGACAGGGCGTTCCGGACGCATGGTGGCGCTTTGCCAGAACAAAAACAGGACCAGGCCGGCCTGGAGGGCAAGAAGCAGGACCAGGGCGATCCGCTCACGCCTGGACATGGTCTTCCTGGCTGTTATGGCAGGTCTGGCGGTCTAATGTGGTCATGGTCGGCCGGATGTGGGAATTGGATCCGGGGTGGTGTCGCGCGTCAGGCGGTGGAGCGTGCTGGACCAGGGCGTCATACCGTGAGTGGGCTGTGGCTTGATTGACTTTAGAGATCTTCTGTTATTAGGGAATGAAGCCTTTGGACGTGTGAACACCAGAGGCTATATCTTCCGGCAGGAGTTCCTTGATGTCAAATCTAGTGGTCATGGGTGCCCAGTGGGGCGACGAGGGCAAGGGGAAAATCGTCGACCTGCTCACCGAGCAGGCCGACCTGATCGTGCGTTTCCAGGGCGGAAACAACGCCGGCCACACTTTGGTGATCGGCAAGGACACCTATATCTTTCACCTGGTCCCCTCGGGCATTCTGCATCCGGGCAAGGTCTGCCTGATCGGCAACGGGGTGGTGCTCGACCCGGAGGTCTTCTGCCAGGAGATCGACCAGCTGCTGGGAAGCGGCATCCAGGCCGGACCCGAGCAGCTCAAGGTCAGCAAGAAGACCCACCTCATCCTCCCGTACCACAAGCACCTGGACACGGCCCGGGAAGGGTCCCGCTCCGGGGACAAGAAGATAGGGACCACCGGGCGCGGTATCGGGCCGGCCTATGAGGACAAGGCCTCGCGGGTGGGCATCCGCGCAGGCGACATCCAGGATCCGGGCCTGCTCAGGGCAAAGATCGAAGCGGCCCTGGTTGAGAAGAACGTGCTTTTTTCCCGGCTCTACGGCGTGCCCGAACTGGACCCGGAGCAGGTCTTCCAGGATCTGCTGCCCTGGGCAAAGCGGCTCAAGCCGCATCTCGCGGATGTCTCCACGGAGATCGAGCAGGCCCAGGCAGCCGGACAGGTGGTGCTGTTCGAGGGCGCTCAGGGAACGCACCTGGACATCGATCACGGCACTTACCCCTATGTGACCTCCTCGAACACGGTCGCGGGGAATGCAGCCGCAGGCAGCGGGTGCGGGCCGCGCCGGTTGGACAGGATCCTGGCCGTGGTCAAGGCCTACACCACCAGGGTTGGCGGGGGTCCCTTCCCCACGGAGCTCACCGACGCGACCGGGAGGCGGCTGCAGCAAAGCGGCTCCGAGTTCGGCGCCACCACCGGCCGGCAGCGGCGCTGCGGCTGGCTCGACCTGGTGGTCCTGCGGGAATCGGTCCGCCTGAACACCCCGACCGAGATCGTCCTGACCAAGCTGGACGTGCTCAGCGGGCTGGAGCGGCTGGAGCTCTGCACCAGCTACCGCTACCAGGGGAGCGAGGTGCACTGGCCTCCACAGGAGGAGAACGGCCTGTCCCGGGTCGAGCCGGTCTATGAGTCCATGCCGGGGTGGCGGGAGGACATCAGCGGGGTGACCAGCTGGAAGGACCTGCCCCGAGCGGCCAGGGAGTATGTGGGTCGCATCGAGGAGTTTCTGGGGGTCCCGGTCAGCATCGTCTCTGTCGGCCCGGACAGGACCCAGACCCTCTTGCGCTCCTAGCAGGCCGTTGAATAATGGTTCATCCGATTCAAGAGAAAGTGGTCAAGGGACCGCTTATCACCGGCTCTGCCGGCAAGAGTTGATTTTTGGTTCTTCGACGTTTTGTATAGAAATGACTGATACTGATCCGAGAGCTGCCAAGTGAGATCGATGCTCCAATGTACCGTCATTCCGGCCCCCGAGCCGGAATCCATGCCTTTGTCCGGGTGACTGTCAAAGGCATGGATCCCGGATCGAGTCCGGGATGACGATGATGCTGAACCGTCATCCCGCTGCCGAGCCGGAACCCTTGTCTTTGTTGTCAGATGACCCTGAGCACAGAAAGGCATGGGTTCCAGGTCAAGCTCGGAGTGATTGGGCACAACTTCAGTGAGAAGTTGGAAATCGACCCTTCCCTCGCATTCCGAATTCCACATGAAACGTCGAAGAACCTGACTATTAAACCTCGTACCACCTATGGAACCACTCTGCCTGGACATTCCTGAACGGCTGGAAAGGCTTCAGGGCATTCTCACGGCCCTGGGGGGCAGTCCGCCCAATGTCCTGCTTCTGGAGGGTGGCCTGGCTGATGACAGGGAAACCATGGCCCTGTTCTGGGCCGCCCGGCTCAACTGCACTGCCGCAGCCCCCCCCTGCCTGTCCTGCACCACCTGCCGTCAGGTGGCCGGCTTGAGCCACCGGGACATCCATTTTCTGGACGGAAAGCAGGACAAGGTCGGTATCGATGCCGTGCGGGAGGTGCGGGCGGCCATGGGCCAGCCCCCAAAGGGGGAGGGGGTCCGGGTCATCGTGATCAGCGAGGCCCAGAACCTGACCCAGGAGGCGGGCAATGCCCTGCTCAAGTCCCTGGAGGAGCCCCTGCCGAACAACGTCTTCGTCCTGCTGGTGCCGCAACGGGAATGGCTGCTCCCCACCCTGGTCTCCAGGAGCTGGGTCTTTACCCTGGGCTGGCCTGTGGAGCCGTCCGGGCAGGAGGGCATGGCCGAGTGGGAGCAACGGCTGATCGAGTTCTGGACCACGGGGCGCGGGTTGTTCCAGCACACCGGGGCCAAGGACAAGGTGGATGCCCGGGTCGTCCGTCAAATCATGACCCTGTGCCAGCGGGCTTTGATCAGCGCCTTGAACGGGCGGGGCGATACGCGGATGGCCTCGTTTTTCCAGCAGCGGTTGTCGCCGCCGCATGTCCAGCGTGTGGATGCCTTGACGGGGGAAGTGCAGGAGTGTCTGACCCTTGGGGTGAACCCTTCGCTGGTGCTCGACTGGTTCGCCCTGACCCTCCGCCACTGGGTGCAGGGGGGCTGAGGATTCCCGCTGGACTTCGTTGCCGCGGCCGGCCCAAACCCTCACGTATTGAGATACGCTTCGGTCTTGGCCCGACCTTGCGCCTCTTCAGACCACGGCGCAGCCCTTGGCGAAGCCGGGTTGCCGCGAAAATCCTCAGCCACTTACATTAGAGAGCACACTGATCGCGTTTGCGGGAGGCCGTGGGCATTCATGCCCAGCCGAATCCGTGTCTATTACGAGGAGTGACA
>CAZUBS010000145.1:0-5633 GCA_964618595.1 uncultured Desulfohalobiaceae bacterium | reverse complement strand
AATTTCCACATGGGAGTGTGCGTGATCGTTTACCTGAAGCTGGTGCTGACCACCATGTTCTGGGGGGGGACCTTCGTGGCCGGTCGGGTGCTGTCCAGGGAGCTGGGTCCGTTCGAGGCCGCTTTCCTGCGCTTCTTCCTGGCCTCGCTGTTCCTCATGGCCATGACCTGGAAGGAGACCGGGCAGTGGCTGCGGCTGCCCCGCAAGAACTGGCCCCTGGTCGTCCTGCTCGGGCTGACCGGGGTCTTTGCCTACAACGTCTTCTTCTTTCAGGGCCTCAAGACCGTGGCCGCGGGCCGGGCCGCCCTGATCATCGCCCTCAACCCGGTGGGCATCGCCCTGGCCTCG
Organism: uncultured Desulfohalobiaceae bacterium; assembly: GCA_964618595.1. GTDB lineage: Bacteria > Desulfobacterota > Desulfovibrionia > Desulfovibrionales > CAZUBS01 > CAZUBS01. The sequence continues at coordinate 5,285 of CAZUBS010000145.1, read as the reverse complement.
GCCCTGTTCATGGGTGAGCGCCTGAACCTGCAGAAGGCGTTGGGCATTGCCATCTGCCTGTGCGGAGCCGCCGTGGTCCTGGCCAGGGGCAACCCGCTCGAGCTCCTTTCCGGGGGGCTTGGCCTGGGCGAGCTCTGCCTGCTGGGCTGCGTGCTCTCCTGGACCCTCTACTCCGTGCTCGGCAAGCAGGCCCTGAGTTCACTCTCCCCGTTGCAGGCGGTGACCGGCTCCTGCCTGGCCGGGGCGCTGCTCCTGCTGCCTTTTGCCCTGGCCGACGGGCTCCTCGGCCACCTGTCGGGTCTGGATGCGTCCCAGTGGTCGGGGTTGGCCTACCTGGCCGTCTGCGGCACCGGCCTCGGGTTCTCCTGGTACTACCAGGGCCTGCGGGCCATAGGTCCCACCCGGGCCGGGGTGTTCATCAACCTGGTCCCGGTCACGGCCGTGACCCTGGGGGTGGTCCTGCTGGGCGAGAGCCTCTCCGGCACCCTGGTCAGCGGGGCGGCCCTGGTGGTCACGGGGTTGTTTTTGACCAACACGCCCAGGTTGGGGGTGCGGAGGCGGGTGGGGTGAGTTCAGTCCACTCGCTTTTCCGCCTTGCCAAGCCTTCCAGGCTTGGGCAAGCTGCTGGCCATGAACAGCCTCTGCATCTTCTGCGGTTCGAGCTTTGGGGGGCGTCCCGAATATGGCCGCGCGGCCAGGGATCTGGCCCTGGCCCTGGTGGGGCAGGGGGTGACCATTGTCTATGGCGGGGCAGCCATGGGGCTGATGGGAGTGCTGGCCGACACGGCCATGGGGGCCGGTGGTCGGGTGGTCGGGGTCATTCCCCGGGCACTCAAGGATCACGAGGTGGCCCACACAGGCCTGTCCGAGCTGCACCTGGTGGGCTCCATGCACGAGCGCAAGGCGCGCATGGCCGATCTGGCGGACGGTTTCGTGGCCCTTCCCGGCGGGGCAGGGACACTGGAGGAGATCTTCGAGGTCTGGACCTGGGTCCAGATCGGCCTGCACACCAAGCCCTGCGGCCTGCTCAATGTGGCCGGCTACTACGACGGCCTCCTGGACCAGCTCCAGCGCATGGAGCAGGACGGTTTCATCCGCCCGGCCTACCGCCGGGCCCTGGTGGTGGAATCGGACATCGAAGCGCTCCTTGGGCGCTTCAGAAGCTACGCACCGCCCCCGGACAAGTGGGGGGACCTTCCCGGGAATGCACCCGGGTCCCTTACCCCTTGAGGGAAAGGGGCAGTTGGTGCTCCTGGGGGCTGCTGCCTGGCTGGGGCATCAGACCGATCAGACCGATCGGACTGATCGGACCGATGTTGTTTCAACCTCTCGGACTGTCCGACTCCGAAAGCCGATGCGGGCTCACTCCTATGCCCTGCCCTCACCCGGCAAACAGGAACCCGTTTCCCGAGGACTGCTTGACCGTGTACAGGGCGGTGTCCGCCGCCCTGATCAGGGTGTCCTGGTCCTGGCCCAGGTCTGGATAGAGGGCGATGCCGATGCTGGCGCTCAAGCGGGACACGCCCAGGGAGTGTCGCACGGGGCCGCTCAGAGCGGCCAGGATGCGGTAGGCCACGGGCTCCACGTCCTTCCTGCCCCTGACCTGGGACATGAGCAGCACGAACTCGTCACCCCCGAATCGGGCCACGGTGTCCGTGTCGCGCAGGCAGAGGCTGATCCGCCGGGCAACCTCTGAGAGCACGGCGTCCCCGACCTTGTGCCCGAAGGAGTCGTTGACCTCCTTGAAGTGGTCCAGGTCGACGTAGAGCAGGGCCAGCTTGGTCTCGGTCCGTTTGGCCAGGGCCTTGGCCTGGAGAAAGCGGTCCGTGAACAGATTGCGGTTGGGCAGGCCCGTGAGGGGGTCGTGCATGGCCATGTGGTGGATGCGCTGCTGCTGCTGCTTGCGCCAGGTGATGTCCTGGGCCAGCCCGGCAATGGAGTCGGTCTGTTCCCGGCGGTCCCCGGTCCGAAAGGCCCGGTCCCAGATCCAGCGCTCGCTCCCGTCGGGCCGAACGATCCGGTACTCCAGGTCGAACCCTGACTGTCCGGCCAGGAACGACTCATAGGCTTTGCGCACGGCGGGCTGATCCTCGGGGTGGACGGACTCGATCCAGCTCCTGGGATTCTGGTAGAGCTCATCAGCCGGACGGTCCCAGATCCTCTCGTAGGCCGGGCTCACGTAGCGCACCCGTTCTGGCTCCCCGGGCTCGGTCAGCCAGAAGACCTCCTCGATGTTCTCCACCAGCTCCCGAAAACGCTCCTCGCTTTCCTGAAGAGAGATCATGGCCTGCTTGTGGTCGGTGATGTCCCTGATAACGGACACGACCCGGACGACTTCGTCCTCCTTTCCATGGACCGGGAAGTACCGGACCAGGAGATGCCGCCGCCCCAGGTCTGGGTAGTCGTAGGACATCTCGTACTCCACGACCTCCCCCTGCAGACAGCGCCTCAGGTTGGGGCCGATGATCTTGTCGTACGTCTCCCGGCCCACCACATCCCTGACCGGCCGGCCGACCACCTCGGTGCGCTCGAGGCCGCGGCGCTCGAGAAAGGCCGCGTTGACCATGCGGTAGACGCCGTCGGGGTCCACCACGGCCACCAGGTCGTCGGTGAACTCCACCACAAAACGGTACTCCTCGGGGCTGTCTGCAACGTCCTGGTTTCCCCGGCCCTGCGTGTCTGCCTTCGAACCCATTTGCCTGCCTCTTTGGGGTGGAAACGGTTGCTTGTCTGGCTATCTGTCGTGCGAGCTTTCCAACAGCCGGCCAGTACCATCTCTAAACCCTGCCCACGGCTCTGTAAACCTCGCGTGCGGCCCTGGTTTCCGTCCTCAAGACGGACACGCACCGGGATTTCCCGGGCCTGCAACACCCTGTGCTTTTGACTTTTCAGATCAACCCCAGCATAACATACGCAGGTTTCACCCTGACTGACTTACCGCAACCCACACCACCTGCACCTGCCATGAACATACCAAACCTGACCGCCTCCCTCTCCAGCTTGTCCATGAGCCTGCTCATCGCCGGGATTACCATTGTTCTTGCCCTGGCAGCCCATTGCATCCTCTTTTGGATCCTGAAGCGGATTGCCCGGAACGAAAACCACCCTGTGCTCGCGCAGTGCAACACCCATTTCAGAAAGCTTTCCCTGGTCGCCTTTCTGCTCCTCGGCCTCCAGCTGGCCCTGCCCCTGCTCAGGATCGAGAGCCTCTGGACGGAGTACCTGGGACATTTCCTGAGCATCGCCTGGATGGTGATGCTCTTCTGGGCCGCCCGGCAGTGCCTGATCGTCTTCGAGGCCGTCATCCTGGAACGCTTTCAGATGGGACTGGCCGACAACCTCAGGGCCCGCGAGATCCATACCCAGAACCAGGTGCTCAAGAAGGCGGTCTACGTGGTCCTGGCCGTGATTTCGGGGACGGGCAACCTCCTGAGCTTCAAGGGGGGCCGCAATGTGGGCGCCAGCCTGCTGGCCTCTGCAGGTATTGCCGGGCTGATTATCGGCATGGCCGCCCAGCGCACCCTGGGCAACCTGCTGGCCGGCATCCAGATCGCCTTCACCCAGCCCATCCGGTTGGACGACGTGGTGGTGGTCGAGGGGGAGTGGGGCCGCATCGAGGACATCACCCTGACCTACGTGGTGGTGCGCATCTGGGACCTGCGGCGCCTCATCCTGCCCATTTCCTATTTTTTGGAAAACCCGTTCCAGAACTGGACCCGGGTCTCGGCGGACATCCTGGGCACGGTGGTGCTGCCCCTGGACTACACCGTGCCCCTGGAGGAGCTCAGAACCGAGTACAAGCGCCTTCTGGACGACTCCGAGGACTGGGACGGCCAGGTTTGGAACGTCCAGGTCACCGACTCCACCGACCGGGCCATGACCGTGCGCCTGCTCATGAGCGCCCCGGACTCGGGCACGGCCTGGATGCTGCGCTGCCACATACGGGAAAAGATGATCGAATGGATCCGGCAAAACCACCCCGGAGCCCTCCCCCGGCTGCGGGCCGAGCTCGGCCGGGATCCCGGGCAGGAGCCCACCGGAAAGCAACCAACCGACACCCCCGAGGAGGATTCCCCAAGAGTGGACGTTGTGGACGGAGTGGACTTGGTGGACAAAGTGGACAAACCAGGACCCTAGCACCCCCACCCAACCGTCCTATAGTCCTACAGTCCTATAGTCCTCTGCGGGGGGTCCCATCCGTCCTATCCGTCCTATCCGTCCTATCGGTCCTATTTACAACCCCCGCACCACCTCCACCACCCGCTCCGCCGAGGGCCGGTAAAACCCCTCCATGGGCGGCGAGAACGGCACCGGAATGTCCGGCGCGGCCACCCGCCGGACCGGTGCCTTGAGCTCGGCAAAGCACTCCTCCGCCACCAGGGCCGCGATCTCCGCCCCGAACCCGCAGAACCGGGTGGCGTCGTGCAGCACGACCAGCCGGCCGGTCCTGCGCACCGAGCCGAGAACCGCCTCTTTGTCCAGGGGCACCAGGCTTCTCAGGTCGACGACCTCCAGAGACACCCCCTCGGCCTCCAGCAGCTCCGCCGCCTTGAGCGCGGTGAACACGGCTCCGCCGTAGGTGACCAGGGTGCAGTCGGTTCCCTGGCGCACGGTCCGGGCCTGGCCCAGGGCCACCCGGTGATCTCCCCCGGGCACCTCGCCCCGGGACCAGTACAGGGTCATCTCCTCCACCACCACCACCGGGTCGGGGTCGAAGATGGCCGCCAGCAGCAGCCCCTTGGCCTCGGCCGGGGTGGAGGCGTAGGCCAGCTTGAGCCCGGGCACGTGGGCCACCCAGGCCTCCAGGTTGTGGGAGTGCTGGCAGCCCGCCGTGAAGTTGACCCCGGCCTTGACCCGCACGGTCAGGGGGAAACTGGACTTGCCCCCGGACAGGTAGCGCAGCTTGGCCGCGTGGTTGACCAGCATGTCCGAGGCCAGGGTGAAAAAGGGGAAGAACATGATCTCCACCACCGGCAGCAGCCCCTGACAGGCCGCACCCACGGCCAGCCCGGCAATGGCCGCCTCACTCACCGGCGTGTCCAGCACCCGCCCCGCCCCGAATCGCTCCAGGAGCCCATAGGTGGGCATGTTGGGATCTGCATGGATGGAAGTCCCCACCCCCTCCCCGGCGACGAACACCCGGTCGTCCAGCTCCATGGCCGTGGCCAGGGCGTCGTTGACGGCTTGACCGTAAGAAAGCTCGGGCATTTTTTCTCCTTGGTTTTTTGTGGACCTAGTGGACGAAGTAGACCAAGTGGACACTATAGGACAAGAGACCCCACCCC
>CAZUBS010000144.1:4218-5641 GCA_964618595.1 uncultured Desulfohalobiaceae bacterium | reverse complement strand
CCAGCAGACGGCTCTGGCTCTCGCTGTACAGGATTTCCTCCACGCTCATGGCAGCGGGGCAGGTGGGGACGTCATCCAGCTCGACCTCGACCCCCAGCCTTCCGCCGATGGCCATCTCTGCCAGGGCCACGCCCAGGCCGCCGTCGGAGAGGTCGTGGCAGGCCGAAACCAGCCCCTGTGCAACAGCTTCCTGCAGGGTGCGGTAGCGCCGCCTGGCCGAGAGCACGTCCACCTGGGGCACCTGTCCCCCGGCCTGGTCCAGCTCGGCGGAGATCTCGCTGCCTCCCAGGTCCATCCCGGTCAGGCCCAGGATGTAGACCAGGTCGCCTGGGTGTTTGAGGTCGGAGCTCAGGCACTGGTCCACGTCGGGAATGACGCTGATCACGGAGAAGAGCACCGTGGGGGGGATGGAGATCTTGACTCCGCCCCCGGTGTAGTCGTTCTTCATGGAGTCCTTGCCGGAGATGCAGGGCACGCCAAAGGCCTGACAGAAATGGGCCAGGGCCTGATTGGCCCGGACCAGCTGGGCCAGCTTGTACTGCCCGTCCGGGGTCTTCTCGGACTGGACAGGGTCGCACCAGCAGAAGTTGTCCACCCCGGCCATGTGCTGCAGGTTGCCGCCCACGGCCATGGCATTGCGCACGGCCTCGTCAATGCAGGCGGCCATCATCCAGTACGTGTCCAGGTCGCTGAACTTTGGACAGATGCCGTTGCTGACGACAAGCCCCTGCCTGCTGTCCAGGATGGGGCGGACCACCGCGGCGTCGCCGGGACCGTCCCGTCCCACGCCCACCAGGGGCTTGACAACGCTGCCCCCCTGGACCTCGTGATCGTACTGTCGGATCAGGTACTCGCGGCTGCAGATGTTCAACCGGCCCAGCATGCGCTTGAGAAATCCGGTTCTGTCCCGTCCTGCTGCACGTATGTCGCAGTGCCGGGGAAGCTCGGGGCGTTCCCAGGTTGCGGCGAGCTGCATCTGGGGCAGGCCGTTGTGCAGGAAGTCCATCTCCAGGCAGGCCACGGTCCGATCGCCGTAAACCACGTGGAAGACACCGCTGTCGGTGAACTCGCCCATGGCCGAGGCCTCCACGTCCATCTCCCGGGCCAGGGTCATGAACCTGTCCAGACGGTCGGGCGGCACGGCCAGGGTCATGCGTTCCTGGGCTTCGGAGAGCAGGATCTCCCAGGGCAGGAGGCCGTCGTACTTGAGTGGGGCGCGCCTGAGGTCGAGGCGGCACCCGCCGGGGCCCTCGGCCATCTCGCCCACTGAAGAGGAGAGCCCCCCCGCCCCGTTGTCGGTAATGGCGCTGTACAGGCCCAGGTCCCGGGCCCGCATGATGAAGTCGTACATCTTGCGCTGGGTGATGGGGTCGCCGATCTGGACCGCGGTGGCCGGGGAGCCTTCGTGCAGCTCTTCCGAGGG
>CAZUBS010000144.1:0-4208 GCA_964618595.1 uncultured Desulfohalobiaceae bacterium | reverse complement strand
AAAAGGTGGCCCCGTGGATGCCGTCCTTGCCGATGCGTCCCCCCGTCATGACGATGACGTCTCCGGGCAGGGCCTGCTTTTCATGGCTGGGCTTGCCCTGCACCAGGGCCGGAAGCGTCCCCACTGTTCCGCAAAAGACCAGGGGCTTGCCCAGGTAGCGCCTGTCAAAGACCAGCCCGCCGTTGACCGTGGGGATGCCCGACTTGTTCCCCCCGTGCTCCACCCCCTCGCGCACCCCTTCAAGGACCCTTCTGGGATGGAGCAGGCGCGGGGGGAGAGGCTGATCGTAGTAAGGCGACGCAAAGCAGAACACGTCGGTGTTGCAGAGGAGGTTGGCACCCATCCCCGTGCCCATGGGGTCGCGGTTGACCCCGACGATGCCGGTCAAGGCCCCCCCATAGGGGTCAAGGGCCGAGGGGCTGTTGTGGGTCTCGACCTTGGTGCAGACGGAGTGGTCGGTGTCGAACCGGATCACCCCGGCATTGTCCTTGAACACGGACAGGCAGAAGTCGTCCGCTCCCATGGCCCGGCGCAGGGCCGCAGTGCTTGCGGTGATGAATGTCCTGAACAGGCTGTCGATGGTCCTGGTGCGCCCGGTTTCAGCATCGTGGTACTCAATGCACGCGTTGAAGATCTTGTGCTTGCAGTGCTCGGACCAGGTCTGGGCCAGGGCCTCGAGCTCTGCATCCGTGGGGTCCGGACCGAGCCCCATGGTGCGCCTGAAGGAACGGACGTCGGCCCTGAGGTAGTAATCGCGGACCACGTGCAGCTCGTCCAGGCTCAGAGCCAGGACCCGGTCACGGCTCAGTTGGAGGAGCTCCGTGTCGGACAGCCCGGCCAGGGGAACGGACTCCACCGTGTCCAGGGCCTTTCCGGTCACCCTGGGCACCTCGGCGGAGAACCCGGGGGGTTGCGCCCACTCCTGTCTGTCCTTGAAATGGAAGCGCTCGATGAGCGCGTTGGCCAGAGGGTCCCGGGCGATGTGCCCGATGTCGGCACGGGTCAGCCCGCCTGGGAGCAGTTATTGTGTGGACGTGTAGACGGCCAGCCGGGAGTCGCCGGCAGCGTTGCCAAGGGCGGTGCGCAGGGTCTCCCGGGCAGTTCGGCCTTCGTTGTCCGTGACCCCGGGCCGGTAGCCCACCTCCAGGATCCAGTCGAAATCCACAGCCTGGGGCTCGAGGGAGGCCGTGTGCAGGACTGGATCGTGGAGTGGGGCGGCCTGGACAACGGTGTCGGCCAGCAGTGGATCGAGGCCCTCAACGGTAAAGACCTTGATCAGGCGCACCTCCTGCACGTCAAGGCCCAGCTCCTCACGAATCTTGCGGCAAACTTTACGGCCGGTGACGTCCTCGACTCCGGGCCGCAACGCAACGGTCAAGCGAAAGGCCATCGACCACTCCTTGGCTGGTTGTGGGATTGCAGACAGTGCATGGGCAAAAGGTCTGTCCGGGAGGACAGGGCCCCAGCATGACCCGGAGGGACAGTGGGATCGATTCCCTCAGGGCCACGTCAGTCGACCCCCCCCGCTTGTCTTGGCTTCCAGACAGGCCGCATCGGCCCGTTTGAGAAAATCCGCGGTCTCCTCGCCTTCCTTGAGCAGGGCCAGGCCCATGCTGAGGCTCAGCTTCCCCGGCAGCTTTTCCTGACAGGCAGCACTGAGGCGCTCGGCCAGCTTCTGCAACTCCTGCCCGTTCGTGTTGGTGGTCAGGATCGTGAACTCGTCCCCCCCGAAACGGCAGGGATAATCCATGCCCTTCCTGATCGTGGAGCGCAGCACCGAGCCGATGAGCTGCAGGGCCCGGTCCCCGGCCTGGTGGCCTTCCAGGTCGTTGAGGTCCTTGAAGCGGTCGATGTCCATGAAGATGAGCCCGAGAGGTTCCTTGCGCCTCCGGGAGCGTGCCGCCTCCCGCTCGAGGAAGATCTGGAACTGGTGGCGGTTGAAGACCCCTGTCAGATGGTCATAGATGGCCTGCCGCTTGATTTTGTTTTCCAGACGATGGATGGCGCTGAGATCCCGCCCGACAATCAGAAAGGAGGGGGGGTGCTCGTTGAGCTGGTTGACCACTATCTCCAGGGGCAGGGGGTGCGTGCGCCCGGTCAGGGAAAGGTGGATCTCGAAGGGGGCCTGCTTTTCCCGGAGCATGGAGGGGTCCCAGTGGGCGGTGAAGAGCTCTGTGGGCTGGGCCGCGAGAAAGAGATTTTTCCCCTCGAGCTCGTCGGCCACCCGCGGTGAGGCGAACTCGATGGTCCCGCCGCCGTCCACGACCAGGACCACCTCCTGCATGGCGTGCATGAGCCGGCTCAGGAAGTCGCGTTGCCTCAGGGCCTGGAACTGGAGATCAGTGACCTCGGAAACATCCTCCACCATGACCAGGACGCGTTTGCTTTGTCCGACCCGGGAGGTGTAGGCGGCAATGTACAGGCAGACCTGTTGCCTGGTTCCCTCCGGGCCGAGAGGACAGACGATCCTGGAAAAGCTATTGCTTTGGGGCTGCTTCAGGAACCGTTCCCAGTCTTTGTCACAGTCGATGCCCTTGGACCGGGACAGCATCTTCCAGAAGGAACCCTTCCGGACATCTTTTGTAATTCCCAGAAAGGACTTCAGGCGCTGGTTGCAATCCAGGACCCTGCCTGCGGCGTCCAGGCTGGCCACACCGACAGGGAGCAGCTCCAGGGCCTGGGATCTGCTTTCCATCACGGCTTGGCGGAGAAAGTAGTGCTCGTAACTCTGGCTGGCGAACCAGAGATAGAGCTGCAGGCCTGCGGCGTCCTCCCCGCGCGGCTTCTCCACCGGCCGCAGCTCTCCCAGCACTCTGCCGGAGGCCTTGAGCAGAAAACCCTTGCGCCCGGTGCGCCAGGGCAAAGCGGCGGGTGATGCGGCTTCGCGGGACTGGGTCATCTCCTGCCCGGACAAGGCGAAGAGTGTCCAGCCGCAGGAGTCGGGTTGGCGCAGGGCCAGGTCGCAATCCCGGATATCCCAGTTCCAGGACAGGTGGCGCAGCATTGTCCCGGCCACCGCGGGCAGCCCTCCCTCGACCCGGGTCAGGTCCATGCTTTGGAAATAGTAGTACTGGATGGTGCGCAGGGAATGGGTGTAGAGCCGGCAGTCCTCTGGAGCTTCGGAGATGTTCAGCGAAGCTGTCATGGACCGGAACCGGTTCACGCACTGTTCACGCAGTGCGTTGACTGCCTCGTCCCCAAGGTTCAGGAGGCGCTGCAGGGTCAGCTTGAACTGGACCAGGTCCGCCGGGTGCCTTGAAGGGTCCATCTCTATCTCGGCCCAGCGGGTGCCCAGGGTCACGGCTTGATCCAGCTGAGGGAGGCTTTCTACCCGGTCCATGTCGTGGTGGTGACTGATAGGGGGGAAAAACTCGGGCGGAAAGTTCCACTGCTCAAGCAGGTCCTGGGTTGTCCGGGCGTGGTCCTGGACATGCGGGTCCTTCCCGTTGTGGCAAAGGGGAAGAGGGTGTTGGTCGAGGACTTCGGGGTCGATGGAAACCGCGATGAGCAGGGAGATGTCCTTTATCAGGGCGCACAGGTAGGCGATTGCAGCATGGCCGGGATCACTGTGTTCGGCAATCAGCTCGGAAGCGATGGCAGACCAGATGACCAGGCGCCAGTTGGCGAAGAAGTCCGTCTTTCTGTCGCCCAGGGTGTCGTTCATGTTCTTGATCAGGGTCACCGAGAATGCCAGCTTGAAGATCTCCCTGTTCCCGAGCACCACGGCAGCCCGTTTGAGATCGGTCACTCTCTGGCTGAGGCCGTAGTAAGGGGAGTTGACGAGCCCGAGGATCGCAGTGGCCAGTGCCGGGTCCAGGCTGATGATCCTGGCGATGTTGTCGAAGTCGGGTTCCGGGTTGGCGGCCTCCAGGAGCAGCTCGGGCATGACCGCAGGAAAGATCTTGTTCAGGCACTCCCGAAGCCTCTGGGGCGGAATGCCCGTAAAAATGTCGCAAGGTGGCATGCTCAGTTCGTGCGGGTTTGAACGTAATGGAGAATGTCCTGGAGAAGATCCTTGTGGACGGATGCCGGGAAGAGCGTCAGCCCTTCCCTGGCCAGCTCCAGGTATTTGGAGGCCTCAGTGCGGGTCTGTTCGGGCAGGTCCAGCCGTTTAATTTCGCGGATGAGCCATTTTGCTTCCTCAGGGGCGAGGCTTCTGGAGGTGACCTTGGCCAGGATTTCCTGCCTTCTGGCAGGGTCCAGGGTCC
>CAZUBS010000143.1:0-5655 GCA_964618595.1 uncultured Desulfohalobiaceae bacterium | reverse complement strand
CCCGGGAAAAGGCCGGCGGGATAATTCGTTGTCCCGACTGGACGGTGAACACCTTCAGTTGATGAAAGATGCAGAATCAAGGCCATAGACCGGAGACGTGCAGGAGAACAAACCTGCGGCTGCTCAGAAGGTCCTTACCGCGATCCAGCTCCCTGAGATGAAGGTGGCCAGGGAGCTGCCCAGGTTGACCAGGACCACGACCAGCAGGATGCGGCAGACCGGGTTGGTCCAGAAGCCCTTGAAGCTGCCGATGGCCCGGGGCAGGTCCTCCAGGTCGGCCACGGTGGGTTTTCGGACCATGGCCTGCACCAGGCCGGCCACGAAGCCCGCCGCGATCATGGGGTTGAGGCTGGTGAAGGGGGCCGCCAGGACGGCGGCCAGGATGGTCAGGGGGTGGGCCAGGGCCAGGGCCGCGCCGATCCCCGAGAGCAGGCCGTTCATGCCCACCCAGATGACGATGGACTCCACGGACTGCTGGCTTCCCCCCTTGATGAACCCCACTGCGATGAGAGCGACGATCACGGCCGGGATGCCCCACTTGAAAGCCGTCCCCACGTTGGATTTGGGCGGCAGCTCGCGCAGCGGGGCCAGGGGGATGTCCTGATGCAGGTTGGCCTCGATGCCCTCCATGTGCCCGGCACCGACAATGGCCAGGACCTTCTTCCCGGGTGCCGAGCGGATCTTCTGGGCCAGGTAGATGTCCCGCTCGTCGATCAGGCGGCGCTTGACCTCCGGGAAGCTGCCCGAGAAGGCCTCCAGCAGCACCTCCATCTGGTCCTTGTGCTTGATGGACTCGATGAACTCATCGTCCACGTCCCCCATGAAGAACAGGCCCATGAACAGCTGCCCGAAAAGCTTGAGCTTTTCCGTGAACCCCAGGAAGCGCCAGGTCCGCTTGAGCGTTATCTCGATCTCGCGGTCGGCCAGCACCAGCTCCGCCCCGGTGCGCTCGGCCTGGCGGATGCCCTCGATCATTTCCGCACCCGGCTCCACACCCAGCTTCTGGGCGATCTTGCGGTAAAAGGAGGACATGACCAGCTGGGCCAGCAGAAAGACGGCCTTTTTCTGCCGGATGACCCTGACGATATCCATTTTGCGCCAGGATTCCCGGTCCACGATGGCCCTGTGGCGGGTGTGGCAGAGCTCGACGCAGATGGTGTCCGGCGCAAGGGCCGCAACCGACCTGCGCACGTCCTGCACACTTTCCTTGGAGACATGGGCCGTGCCCAGCAGGTAGACGTCCCTGCCCTGGACAGTGACGTGCTTGAGGGCCTCGGGCGGTGATTGGGGCGGTGTGGTGTCCGTATGGTCGCCGGTGGTGGTTTCGTTCATGAGAAAATCAAGCGTCTCTTCAGCAAAGGTTTGGGGGTTGGTACGGCAATTGAGCGGGATACACCTTGATCAATGGGCTGACAAGAGAAGAATGAAGGATGAAGGATGAAGGATGAGCAAAAGAAAACAAGAAAGTGCAAAAACGGCAATATGTCGAAAAAAAGCGAGGACACCTGAGTCCTGAAATCAGCTCTTCTCCCCTGCCTCTATCTCATCCTTCATCCTTCATCCTTCATCCTTTTTTACCATACGCCCACCACAGCAACCCCGCCCCCAGGGCCAGCATGGGCAGGCACAGCACCTGCCCCATGGTTATCCACCCAAAGGCCACGAACCCCAGCTGCGGATCGGGCTGGCGGGTGAACTCGGCCAGGAACCGGAAGGTGCCGTAAAGCACCAGGAACATCCCGCTGACAGCGGCCCGCGGCCTGGGCCTGGCCGAGAAGAACCACAGGGCCGTGAACAGCACCACGCCCTCCAGAAAGGCCTCGTAGAGCTGGGAGGGGTGGCGCGGCACCAGCCCGGCCAGGGGGTCGGGAAAGACCATGCCCCAGGGCAGGTCCGTGGGCCGTCCCCACAGCTCCGCATTGATGAAGTTGCCGATCCGCCCCGCGCCCAGGCCGATGGGCACGAACGGGGCGATGAAGTCGGTCAGGTCGAAGAGGTTCCTGCCCCGCCTGCGGGCAAAGACAAGCACGGCCAGTATCACCCCGATCAGCCCGCCGTGGAAGGACATCCCCCCTTGCCAGATGCGCACCAGGTACAGGGGGTCCTCGAGAAAGGCGCCCAGATCGTAGAAGAGCACGTAGCCCAGCCTGGAGCCAACGATCAACCCCAGAATGCAGCTGAACAGCAGGTCGTCAAATGCCTTGCCGTCCAGTGGCGCATGGGCCTTCCCGGCCCGGTAGTGGCCCAGGGCCCAGGCCCCGGCAAACCCGATCAGGTACATCAGGCCGTACCAGTGGATTTTGAGGGGGCCGATCTCCACGGCCACCGGATCGATGTTGGGATAGGGGATCATGCTGTTTACCTCGTGTCGCGTACGCCGGGGCCCGGAACAGTGCCCCGGGAAGGTTCACGGGCGGCCACTTCCCCGGGAATACGCCCGTAACTGGGTGAACCCGGCGCATTGTAGGGAAACCATGCCCGGAAGTCACCCTGCCGATCCAGGGCCACGGGTCAGGCGCGGCATTGAACTTACCGCCCGCCCGGTCTACAACCACGGGCACGGTGTCGTGCCCGTGGTTTGCACCCTGTAACAGGAAAGTCCGCCTGTGTTCATCATCCCCCTGACAGGCAAGATCAGCCGGAGCCACCCCCCGGTGGTCACCATCGGCCTCATCCTGGTCAACGTGCTGGTCTTCTTCGTCCTCCAGCACGGCGAGCATTCCAGGTACCGGCAGGCCCTGCTCCACTACCACGACTCCGGCCTGTCCGACATCGAGCTGCCCGCCTTCCTCGCCCACCACCACCGCCGTGGCGGCGAGCTGCCCGATGGTTTTCCGCCCGGAAAGGACTGGGGGGTGCGGGAGACAACCTACCTCTACCAGCTCATGCACCAGGACCCCGATTTCACCTCCCGGCTGCGCAACGAACAGGTCATCACCCGGGACCACCATTTGTTCCACGAGTGGCAGAGCCTGCGCACGGAATTCGAGCGGCTGCTGTCCGGGGTCGTCTCCATCGGCTACGGCTTCCGCCCAGCCGAGCCCAGGCCGATAACCCTTTTGACATACATGTTTTTGCACGGCGGCGTCCTGCACCTCATCGGCAACATGGTTTTTTTGTGGCTGGTGGGCTGTGTCCTGGAAATGGGGCTGGGGCGGGTGGTCTACCTGGCACTCTACCTGGTGGGCGGCGTGCTGTCCGTTTTACTCTACTGGGCCATCTACTCCCAGAGCAGCACCCCCCTGGTGGGGGCTTCCGGGGCTATTGCCGCCCTGATGGGGGCGTTCACCATTCTTTATGGTCGGCAACGGGTGCGGATCTTCTTTTCCCTTGGCTTTTACTTCAACATCGTCAAGGTTCCCGGCATCGTCCTGCTCCCTGTCTGGATCGGGAACGAGCTCTTGCAGCTTGGATTCGGGGGCGCCTCCAACGTGGCTTACGTGGCCCACCTGGGCGGGCTGGCCGGGGGGGCAGTGCTCGGCCTTGTGGGCTCCAGGCTGCCGGGCGGCGACAGCGGGGTCTTTGCGGAGCAGGACCAGGAGACCGCCACGGCCCGGTTGATGGAAGACGCCTATGCCCGGCTGGGCAGGCTCGACCTGGAAGGCGCCCGCCGGCTCCTGCAGGAGGTGCTCTCCCGGGATCCCGGCAATGAGGCCGCCCTCAGGCTGCTCTACAACGTTCACAGACAGGAACCGGGCCAGCCCGGGTTCCATGAAGCGGCAGCTCGGCTCATGGAGCGGTTGCGCTTGAGCAGGGAGAAGGTTTCGGAGCTGGCCGCAACCTTTGAGGACTATCTCAAGGCCGCGGACCGGCCCGCCCTGGACGGGGACCTGCTGGCCGGGCTGGTGGACCGCTTCACCAGGGCACGGCGGATCGCGGATGCCGAGCGCGCCCTGGCTTCCCTGGCCAGGACCTCACCCGTACATGCCGCGCTCCCCCCGGCGCTCCTCAGGATGGCCGAGCTCCACCAGCGCAGCCACAACCCCGATCGCAGCACCAAGCTCCTCACACTGCTGCTGAAGCGCTTCCCAACCAGCGAAGAAGCCGCCCTGGCCGAGCAGACCCTGCGGCGAAGCAGGGAAAAATAGAGCCCTTTCGGACTCTTCTGCGTTTGGTGTGGAATTCGGGATATGGTGAAAATTCAATTTCTTACACTTCAATGATGTTGCTTCAAAGTCATTACGGGCTTGACTTGGAACCCAGGCCTTTCTGTGCCTGGGACCAATTGACAACAAAGGTATGTATTCCGACTCGAGAGCCAAAATAAACGGCTCACCATCATCGTCATCCCGGACTCGCCTGCCCCGGCGTAGCTTAAGCGGAGAGGGGATCCGGGATCCAGGTCTTTTGCGATCATCCGGACAAAGGCATGGATTCCGGCTCGGAGGCCGGAATGACGGTACATTCGAGCACCGATCTCACATGGTAGCTTTGGGATTAATTTCATTCATTTCCATACAAAACGTCGAAGAAATGTCCAGCGACGTTCCTTTTTCATACTACATCAGGGAGTAGGTGAGGTAGTTCCTGACCTGGGGGGCTATCTCGTGACCGGGGTACTTTTTGAGCAGGGCGGTCAGGATCTTCCTGGCCCGGGCCGGGTCGGTCAGGCGGTCGTTGATGATCTGGGCGGCCTGGAAGGTCGCCCTGGGGACCAGCTCGTCCTTTGGGTAGGATTTGATCAGACGGCTGAAGGTCGTGACCGCGGCCGTGGCGTTTCCCAGCTCGTTCAGCCATTCCCCAAGGGAGTAGAGCACGGCCGGCAGCGGGGTAAACCCGGAGTCGAGCTTCAGGCACTGGGCATAGACGCTGCAGGCCCTGCGCCGCCTGCCGGCCGTGACCAGCAGCCGCAGGTGGTCCGGGGCGTGCTGCACGAGCTCCTTCCCCAGCTTCTTCATCTGCAGCAGCTCATAGTACTTCTGCGACAGCTCGAGGTCCTCGAAGCCGCCCACTCCGCGCTTGGTGCGCAAAAAGTCCAAGGCCTGGTCGAACCTCCCCTCCTGTACCATCGCGTTCACCGTATCCAGGTGCGGGGAGGCGGGTGCGGCCTGATCGGAAGGACCCTTTGCCTCGGCCTCCCTGAAATCCTCGAACCGGACCTCGTAGCCGATCTCCGCGTGGTACTGCAACAGCACATACCCCATGAGATGGTAGGAGACGAAGGTGTAGTAGATCTTGAAGAAGGTCAGCAGCGGCTGGTGCAACGCCGCCGGCAGGTGCTGGATAAAGAGGTGCCCCAGGGCTGCGGGTGCGCCGCCGAGCAGGGCCAGGAAAAGGTACATCAGCAGGTAGCCCCAGCCGATGCGCCAGGCCAGGCGCACGAACAGCAGGGGGTTGAGGGCCGCCCCGAGGCTGTGGGTGGTCACCAGCATGATGATCATGGCCGGCAGGAAGAGCACCACCAGGACGACATAGACCATGCCCGCGCCAAGCCCCGCCTTCAAGCCGATGGTCAGGCCCACGAGCCACAAGGCGAGGTAGAGGAAGAAGTTCTTGACCACCACGGAAAAGTCTTTGGTCAGCGTCTGGGAGTCCACTGGTGGCGGCACCAGGTCTCCCTGGGCCGTGGTGGTCAGGATTGCAAAGGCGTACTTGAGCGCAAGCCCCCCCAGCAGGGCCGTAACCAGCCAGCCAACGCCGAGCAGGCCGGAAAAG
>CAZUBS010000142.1:0-5659 GCA_964618595.1 uncultured Desulfohalobiaceae bacterium | reverse complement strand
GGGTTGCCAGCGTGGTTTTTGAACGGCCTGCAAAGAGGAAAGAATGTTGAAAAATTCCCGCTGGCCTGCCCTCCGTAGCTTCAGAGGAGGGGGGAAGCGCGAAGCAGGAAAACCCAAAAGATGTCGTATGTGTTCTTCCCTTCGAGCTTCGAACTTCGAACTTCGAGCTTGAATCGGCTCCTGGAGTCGATTCTGCTTCTGGCCGCCTTTTTTCTCCTGCCGGGCTGCGCCATGCACCAACCAGACAGACCTGACCATGACCCTGCCGCAGGCATAGCGGCCGGGTCGCTTTTTTACCGGGACGGGTATGCTGTATCGCGACCGGAGTTCGCTGTTCAGACCTGGGATGCGGACTACCTCCTGCTGGGGGAGGGGCATGCCAGTGCCTGCGACCACCGGGTCCAGGCCGACCTGATCCGGGCCATGGTCCGTTTCGGGACCAGGCCGGTGGTGGGGCTGGAGATGGTGGACGTGACCCGTCAGGGGGTGCTGGACCGTTTCAACCAGGGCGAGCTCTCCCTCGATGCGCTGCCGGAGGCGCTGGCATGGAATGCCACCTGGGGCTTCGACTTTGAGCTCTACGCCCCCATCTTCGAGACCGCCGAAAACTTTGGTCTCCCCCTCAGGGCCCTCAACCTGCCCAGGCGGGTGATCGACGCGGTCAAGACCGGGTCCGTTGCCGACCTCAACGCCACGGACGCCTCCCTGGTCCCAGGTGACATCATCCCCCCATCCGAGGAGCAGCAGGACGCCCTCAAGGAGCAGTTCAGGCAGCACAGGTCCCTGCTTTCCAGCGCGGGCAGCACGCTGGAGCGATTCTTTCTGGTCCAGTCCCTGTGGGACACGCAGATGGCCATGCAGTCCGTTGCCGCCCGGCAGGAGCTTGCCCGTCCGGTGGTGGTCATTGCCGGGTCGGGGCACGTGGAGAGAGGGTGGGGCATCGCCCTCAGGCTGGACCGGCTCGACCCCGGGGCCAGGGTGGTGACTGTGGTCCCGTGGCGCGGCATGACTGACCCCGACCCACGGGAGGGTGACTACCGCTTCTACTGCCCCCTGTCCCACACCAGCCGGCTCGGGTACACCCTGAGCGTGAGCTTTGACGGCATCGAGGTCACGGCGGTGCAGCCGGACTCCCGGGCTGCGGAAGCAGGCCTGATGGCCGGGGACGTGATCGGGTCGGTGGCAGGTGAGAGGGTCACGGCCCTGTGGCAGCTGCACCAGGCAGCCACCCAGGCCCGGCGTCAGGGCAAGCCCCTGGAGATGACCGTGGTGCGAAACGGCGCGGCAGTGTCCGTCAGCTTCGACCCCCAGGCCACGGAACCCGAACTGACAGGGGATGAGTGAGTGCCGGAGCTTCCCGAGGTGGAGACCATTGCCCGTGGGTTGGTCCCCCAGGTGACGGGCCGGACGATTCTGGGGGTGGAGGCTGTCAGGCCCTCGGTGCTGAACGTGTCCGGTCCGGATCTGGCCGACGCCGTTGTCGGGCGGACCATCGAAGGTGTCCGCAGGCGGGCCAAGCTCCTGATCCTGGACCTGGACCGGCCCCTGCACCTTGTCTTCCACCTCAAGATGACCGGCCGGGTCTGGGCAGGTTCCAGGCGGGAGGTGCCCCAGACCCACACCCACGTCCTCTTCGACCTGGGCGAAGACACAACCCTCTATTTCCGTGACGTGCGACGATTCGGCTACTGCCGGGTGCTCTCCACCCCGGCCCTGCAGGACTGGGACTTCTTCGCCGGGCTGGGGCCGGAGCCCCTGGAGTGCGGCTGCGAGGATTTTTTGAAGCGCATCAGGGGGCGCAGAGCCCGCATCAAGGGTTTGCTCCTGGACCAGCGGGTGGTGGCCGGACTGGGCAACATCTATGTTGACGAAGCCCTGCACCTGGCGGGCATCCACCCGGCCCAAAAAGCCGCCGACCTGAGCGGGCGCCGGCTCGCCGACCTTCACAGGGCGGTCACCACGGTGCTGTCCAAAGCCATAGACCTCGGCGGCAGCACGTTCCGCGACTTCCTCAACGCCAACGGCCAACCGGGCAACTACCAGGACGAGTTCATGGCCTACGGGCGATCCGGGCAGCCCTGCAAAAAATGCAAGGCCACACTCAAGGCCGTCAGGGTGGCGGGGCGGAGCTCAACCTTCTGCCCATGCTGCCAGCCCGCGGGGAGCAGCGGGAAATCCTGACAGGACCTGCCGGGTTGTCGCCACAGCCTGGGGCCTGATGGGTTTTCCCCGAGGGCCCGGCCTGGGGGCATGGATGCGCAGCGTTCTTCGCCAGGTTTTTGAAGGTACGCACGAACAAGGCCCCGACCGAAAAGGGGCGGGTCATGGACAACCATCCCCGCCCCTTGGTGCATGAAGCGCTCCTCAGTCAGTCATCTCATCACTGAGCGGCCACGCGTCCGTCGCGGACCTCGACGACCCTGTGGGCGTACTCGGCGTTCTCCCGGCTGTGGGTGACCATGACGATGGTCTGGCCCTCGGCGTTGAGCTCCTTGAGCAGGGACATGACCCGGCCCGAGTTGACCGAGTCCAGGTTGCCGGTGGGCTCGTCGGCAAAGAGGATGGGCGGGTTGTTGACCAGGGCCCGGGCTATGGCCACGCGTTCCTGCTCGCCCCCGGAGAGCTGGTCCGGGAGGCGGCGGTCCTTTCCGGTCAAGCCGACGCGGTCCAGCGCCTGGGCCGCGAGACCCTTCTTCTCCTTCTCGGAGTGGCCGGTCACGGCAAGGGGGAGGCCCACGTTTTCGCCCACCGTGAGGTAGGGCACGAGCTGGAAGGACTGAAAGATGAAGCCCATGAACTCGCGCCTGAAATCGGCGAGCCGTTTCAGGGAGAGCTCATAGATGTTCACCTCGCCGACACGCACCGATCCCCGGGAGGGGCTCAGCAGGCCGCCCATGATCGAAAGCAGGGTGCTCTTGCCCGCGCCTGATTCGCCCATTAGCGCCAGGAACTCGGCTTCGGCCACATCCAGGCCGATGCTGTCCACTGCGGTGACCCTGGTCCCGTTGGTTCCATAGAACTTGCTGACATCGTGCAATGTGATCGTGCTCATGGCGTTCTCCTCAGAGTGTTCGCAGGGCGTTGCAGGGATCCATGCGGGCCGCCTTGGCCGCGGGCATGACCGAGGCGAGCATGCCCACGGCCACGGACAGTCCAAGGGCCAGGCCGAGCATGGTGAAATCAAGGCCCAGGCCATGGCCGTGCTGCCCGTGGGCCCCCTCGGCCAAGAGTCGGCGCAGCCCGCTGGAACCGGCCACACCCAGGCCATACCCGATGATTCCCGCAGCCACCGAGACCAGGGCCGCCTCGAGCAGGATGATGCGCATGATGTGGCTGCGGCGAAAGCCGATGGCGCTGAAGATGCCGATCTCCCGGGTGCGCTCGCTCACGCTGGCCATCATGGTCACGAAGACCACCAGCGCACCGACCAGCAGGACAATGCCGGCGATGGCCAGTGAGATGCGTTTCAAGCCTTCCAGGGCCTGCATCCGCCCCTGCACCACCTGCTGCACGGCCATGACCTTGGCCGCGGGCAGGGCCGCGGTGAGCTGGGCCACGATCTCCTCGATGGGGCAGTTGGCGCAGTGGGCCGCCACCTCGGCCATGTCGATCCTGCCTTCCCTCCCCAGAAGCCGCTGGGCTGAGGCCATGGGTAGGAAGAGCAGCCCGTCGTCCTGTGAGCCGGTGACACCGAGGACCCCGGCCACGACAAAGAACTCGTTGCCCAGGGTCAGCTCTGTCCCCGGGGAGAGACCGAGGGCAGAGGCCGCGTCGGAACCAGCCAGGATTTCGTTGTCCGCGGAGGGCCGATCCCCGGTCACCTCCCACCAGGGCTTGAGGTGAAACTCCGCCGCGTGGTCCACCCCGGCGATCACGGCATCACCCCCTTCCCGTTCCACGACCCCGAATAGCTTGGGCCCCACGGCGCGGATGTTGGCCGCGTTCTCGATGGTCTTGATTTTCAACAGGTCGTCCTGGAGCAGCTCCTGGTGGTCGAACTCCACCCCGCCCAGGCTCAGCCCGGCGTAGGTCAGGGAAATCCCTTCGCTGCGCGGGGTGATGAGGATGTTGGCCCCGTACTCCTCCATGGTGTGGGTGATGTTTTCCTCCAGGGTCTTCAGCACAGTGATCAGGGCCACGATGGAGCCCACCCCCAGGACCAGCCCGGCAAGGAGGAACAGGGCCTTGGACTTGCGTCGCCGCAGGTTGTTGATTGCGATGTGGTGCAGCTTCATGTCCTGAACCCTCCTACCAGGCCAGGACCTGGCGAAGCTGAGTGTTCCTGGAGAGCATCAGGGGCCAGAGGTGGTCCCAGTCAGCCGTTCCGAGGTCCGCGGACAGCCTGCGCTTAAGATCAGGATTGCCGATTTCGACGTTGGCGGACCTGAGCTGCTCGGCGACCCAGGCTTCTGCCTCGCCATTGCCGCTCAGGCTGCCGGTCTTGTACTTCTGCAGGGCCAGACGCTGGAGCAGGACCTGCTGGTACTTGGCCGAGGATCCCAGGCGGCTGGTTCCCGCGGCGAGCAGTTCCTGCATGGGTTTTCCAGTCTCGTTCACAACCCTGCCCAGGCCCTGCGAGAGGTCCCGGCCATTGACGATCAGGCCCTGGCTTCCGGCGGACTGGAGCAGGATCTCCCTGGCCACCGAGTCGAAGAAGAGCTCGGAGGCTGTCTCATCGCCTGCCCCATCGAACTCGGGGAGCAGGGAAACCATTTCCCCTTCGAACAGAGGCTTGCCATTGACCAGGGCGGCCAGGGCATGCCCCTCGACACCCTTGGTGCTGCTGGCGGTCCCCTCGTGGAGGACCCCGAAGCGGGCCGACTCGATGACCTGCTTCAGGGTTTCCGGGCCGACCTTCTTGCTGTGGTGGTCGACAATCACGGTCTGGGCTGCGTAGTTGACCTGGACGCTGACCACGCCCTCGGTCTCCTGCAGGAGCTTTTCGATCTGGGATCCGCATGCCGGGCAATCCATGCGCACCACGGTGAAGCGGGAGGTGAGCACCTCGCCGGACAAGACCTTGAAGGCTGCGTAGCTCCCGCTGCCCAGCAGCACGAGGATGCCCAGGGTGACGACCAGGGTGCGCATCAAGCGGCTGGTCTTTTTCTGGTTGGAGTGGTCAAGGGTCTCCAGGGTGACTTTTTTTCTGGTCTGAGCTGTTTTGTTGGTCATGGGGTTCTCCATTTGGTGAAGCGATAGTCGTGACCGGGACCGTTGCCTTCCAATGGCAAGGCCCCGGTGCAGGCGTAGGCGCTCTGCAGCGGCACTGGGAGCTGTCAGCGAGGTCCTGGAGACCTCACAGAAGGGGTATGGCTTAGATTCGAAAGACCGAGTTGTGCAGGAAGATGGGCCTGGAAGGGGCTGGTGGCCGGAAAACCAGGCTCAGAGAGGGGGCTGGGTTTTCCGGGATTGCGGAGGGTGCGGTCATTGCCGGGAGAAGGGTGACGACATCCTGGTCCCGGTTGTGCCGGGGGCTGGGCTGCGCGGTCAGGCTGTCGCCGGATCGGGGTGTGCAGCCCGAGATCTCGCAGGCACATCCTTGACCGGTCCCGCAGCACGAGCTTCCGGAGTGGTGTGACTCCATGCAGGAGGCATGGTCCGTTGGGGTGTTCCCTGCCTGGCTCGAGCAGCAGGAAGGGGGCGTTTCAGGAGTGTGCGG
>CAZUBS010000141.1:0-5670 GCA_964618595.1 uncultured Desulfohalobiaceae bacterium | reverse complement strand
GATCCTGGACCTGATGCTCGCTCTCAAGGACGAGTTCGGCATGTCCGTGGTCCTGGTCACCCACGATCTGGGCGTGGTGGCCTACGCCACCACCAGGGTGGTGGTCATGTACGTGGGGCGGGTGGTGGAGGAGGCCCCCACCAGGGAGCTGTTCAAGAACCCGGCCCACCCCTACACCCAGGGACTCATCCAGTCCATTCCCAAGGCCGGGAGCAAAATCCGGGGGGGGAAGACCAGGCTGCGGGAGATCCCCGGCGTGGTGCCCTCGCTGCACAACCTGCCCCCGGGGTGCACCTTCTCCTCCCGCTGCCCCCACGTCATGGACGTCTGCCGAACAGAGCCCCGGCTGTTCACAGTGGCCCAAGGGCACCGAAGCCGCTGCTGGCTGAACGCTGAGGAGGGCCGGGAATGAGCGGCCAGCGCATCCTGGACGTGCGGGATCTCACCAAGCACTTCCCCATCAAGAAGGGGTTTTTTCAGAAGACCGTGGGGCATGTGAAGGCCGTGGACGGGGTGAGCTTCTACCTGAACAAGGGCGAGAGCATCGGGCTGGTGGGCGAGTCGGGGTGCGGCAAATCCACGGCGGCCCGGGCCATCATGCGCCTGGTCGAGCCCACCTCGGGCAGCATCGTCTTTCAGGGCCGGGACATCTGCACCCTGTCGCATTGCGACCTGCGCAAGGTGCGCAAGTCCATCCAGATCATCTTCCAGGACCCCTACTCCTCCCTCAACCCCCGTCAGAACATTGGTTCCATCGTGGGCGAGCCCATGGACATCTACAAGACCTGGAAGACCCGGCAGGAGCGTCGGGACAGGATCGCCTACCTCCTGGAGAAGGTGGGGCTCAAGGCAGACCACATCGACCGCTACCCGCACGAGTTTTCCGGCGGGCAGCGGCAGCGCATCTGCGTGGCCCGGGCCCTGGCCCTCAACCCCATGTGCGTCATCGGGGACGAGCCGGTCAGCGCCCTGGACGTCTCGGTCCAGGCCCAGATCATCAACCTCATGGAGGACCTGCAGAAGGAGTTCGACCTCTCCTACATCATCATCTCCCACGACCTGGCCGTGGTGGAGCACATGTGCGACCGCATCATGGTCATGTACCTGGGCAGGATCGTGGAGAGCGCCCGGGACGTGGACATCATCAAAAACCCCGTCCACCCCTACACCAGGGCCCTGCTTTCGGCCGTGCTCGAGCCCGACCCGGACCACGTCACCGCCCGGCAGGTCCTCAAGGGGGACGTGCCCTCCCCGAGCAACCCCCCACCGGGCTGCCACTTCCACACCCGCTGTCCCGAGTGCGAGGCCGTTTGCCGGCGGGAGAAACCGGAAACCATCCATCTGGGCAACGGGCACTACGTGGCCTGCCACAGAGTGGCCGCGAGCGGTAACCCGGGGAGTGCATAGCATCATGGACATCAAGGAGTTCCTGCGCCACGAGGTCAAGCCGGCCTACGGGTGCACCGATCCCGGGGCGGTGGCCCTGGCCGCGGCGGCCGCAGCGGCCAGGCTGGAGGACGAGCCGCGCTCGGTGCACCTGGCCCTTTCGGCCAACATCTTCAAGAACGGCCTGCACGTGGGCATCCCCGGGGCCCAGGGCTTGACGGGCAACCTGCTGGCCGCGGCCCTGGGCGTGCTGCACGGGGACCCGGACCGGGGGCTGGAGGTCCTGGACAGGATCACGCCCCAGGACGTGGACAGGGCCAGGGTCATGGTCGAGGCCGGGGCCATCACCCAGGAGCTGGTCGAGGACGTGCCCAACGTCTATGCCAGGGCAGAGGTGACGGCTCCTGGGGGGAGTGCAGCCGCGGTTGTCTCAGGACGGCCGGACCGGGTGGTGGAGGTCAGGACCGGGGGTGAGCTGGTCTGGCGCTGCGAGGCCCCGGGAAGAAACGGGGAGCTGGCCCCGGCAGGATACCAGGAGGAGCTGCGCGAGCTGGAGATGGGTGCGCTGTGGGGCCTGGTCCAGGACATGGATGAGGGGACAGAGGATTTCATGCTGCACGGGGCGGCCATGAACCAGGCCGTGGCCGAGCAGGGTCTGGCCAGACCCTGGGGGCTGGGATTCGGACACTGGATGGCTGCCGCGGGAAGCGGCCGGGATTTGCTCTGGGAGATCAAGGCCCACTCGGCTGCCGCAGCCGACGTGCGCATGGCCGGAGGCCCCTTCCCGGTCATGAGCAGCGGCGGGAGCGGCAACCACGGCATCACCGCCGTGGTCCCCCTGAGCAGGCTGGCCGCGTCCAAGGGGACTCCGCGCCGGGAGTTGGCCGAGGCCCTGCTGCTCAGCCACCTGGTCACCGGCTATGTCAAGGCCCACACCGGGCTGCTCACCCCGGTCTGCGGCTGCGGCGTGGCCGCCGGGCTGGGGGCGGCCGCGGGCATGGTCAGGCTTCTGGGGGGTGACTCTGCAGCAGCCGAACGTGCGGCGGCAGTGGTGCTTTCATCGGTGCTGGGCATGGTCTGTGACGGGGCCAAGGGCTCCTGCGCCCTCAAGGTTTCCACGGCCGCGGGCGAGGCCTACCTGGCCGCGGTGCTCTCGGTCGACGGCCTGCGCGAGTGGCCCCGTCAGGGCGTGGTCTCGGGCTCCCTCAAGCAGATGGGCCGGGTCGTCGGCCTGCTGAGCAGGTCCAACGCGGCCCAAATGGAGTCCACGCTGCTTCAGATCCTGCAACAGCCAGAGCTGGACTGACACTGCAACCAAAGGACGGATCATGCCCGCAGGCATTCTGGATTCCGAGTTCTACAAGGACGGCTGGTCCACTGAGGAGATGCGGGCCGTGTTCGACGATCGCCGGCGCTACCAGCGCTGGCTGGACATCGAAGCGGCCCTGGCCAGGGTCCAGGCCACCCTGGGGATCATACCGGGCCCTGCCGCGGAAGAGATCTCGGCCAAGGCCAGGCTCGAGAACATCGACCTGGAGTTCGTCCGCTCGGAGCTCAGGCGCACCCGCCACTCCCTGGTGCCGCTGCTGCGCGGGCTGCAGCGTGCCTGCGAGGGAGGGCACGGGGAGTACATCCACTTCGGGCCCACCACCCAGGACATCGAGGACACCGGGGCGGTCCTGGAGCTCAGGGAAGCCTGGCAGATCATCCTGCGGGATCTTAGAAAGGTGGAAGAGCGGCTCATGGGGCTGGCCCGCAGGCACAGGGACACCCTGATGTGCGGCAGGACGCACGGGCAGCAGGCCCTGCCCATCACCCTGGGCCTCAAGCTCGCCATCTGGGTTTCGGAGACCCGCCGGGCCGTGGAGCGGTTCAAGGAGCTGGCACCCCGGCTGTTCGTGGGCATGCTCCACGGCGGGGCGGGCACCATGGCCGGGCTCGGCCCCAGGGCCATGGAGGTCCTGGAAGGCTTGATGGGGGAGCTCGGGCTGGGGGTCCCCGATGTGGGGTGGGGCAACTCCCGGGACCGGTTCGCGGAGTTCGTGTCCGTCACGGCCCTGACCGCGGCCAGCCTGGGCAAGATGGCCAACGAGATATTCTGCCTGTCCCGCTCCGAGATCGGCGAGATGGCCGAAGGGCTGCCGGAGGGGTACGTGGGGTCCTCCACCATGCCCCACAAGCGCAATCCCGAGGTGAGCGAGATGGTGGTCATGCTCTCCCGGGTCATTCGCTCGCACGTGCCCGCCTCCCTGGAGTCGGTGGACTGCGTGAACGAGCGGGACACCCGCAGCTGGCGCATCGACTGGTGGGCCCTGCCGGAGTGCTCCATGATGCTCGGGGCCATGCTGTCCATGACCCTGGACATGCTCGAGGGCCTGGAGATCCACGAGGACAGGATGCTGGCAAACCTGGACATGCTCCAGGGCCTGCTCCTTTCCGAGGGGCTGATGTTCGAGCTGGGCAGAAAAATCGGCAAGCAGACCGCGCACCAGGTCATCGGCAGGGCCTGCATGCGGGTGCACGAGGAGAAGCGGCCCATCGCCGACGTGCTCATGGAGATGGAGGAGGTCAGCCGGCATATGACCAGGGAGGAGGTGGAGCAGATCTCTGACTATGGGCTGCACGTGGGCCAGTCCGGACCCATGGTGGACAGGGTGCTGGCGACCTCGCAGCGTTTGCGCGCCCTGGACCCGGAACAGGTGCGCTGAGGATGTGGAGCGCCACATGAAAGCCAGGCAAAGCTCCCTCACCCACCGCTTTGCCGCCTTCCTGGCCGGGATCAGGTTTTCCGACCTGACCCCGGAGGTGCGGCGGGCCGCGGTGCGGGCGGTCACAGACGCGGTGGGCTGCGGCCTGGCCGGTACAGGTGACCCGGGGGTGGACACGCTGGTCAGGACACTTTCCGGGCAGGGGGAGCAGGGCAGCTGTCCCTCCCTCGCCGGACAGGGGGGCTTTTCCCCGGGTGCGGCCGCACTGGTCAACGGGACCATGATCCACGCCCGTGAAATGGACGACACTCACTCCTTCTCCAGTGTGCATACCGGCGGACCGGTGGTCGGGGCGGCCCTGGCACTGGCCGCAGTCCGGGGCACGGACGGCCCCGGGTTGCTGGAAGGGGTGGTCGCCGGCTACGAGGCCGCCTGCCGCCTGGGCATGGCGGTGCGCGGGCCGGGGCCCTACCACAGGGGGTTCCACCCCACGGGGACCTGCGGGGTGTTCGGGGCCTGCGCGGCTGCGGCCAGGATGCAGGGGCTGGATGCCGAGAGCACGGCTCAGGCCCTGGGAATATCGGGAAGCATGGCCTCCGGCTTGATGTCCTACCTGCAGAACGGGGCCTGGACCAAGAAAATGCATCCCGGCTGGGCAGCCCGGAACGGCCTGCTGGCGGCGGCCCTTGCCGCACAAGGTTTCCGTGGCCCGCAGGATATCCTCCAGGGATGCTATGATT
This sequence comes from uncultured Desulfohalobiaceae bacterium, assembly GCA_964618595.1. Taxonomy (GTDB): domain Bacteria; phylum Desulfobacterota; class Desulfovibrionia; order Desulfovibrionales; family CAZUBS01; genus CAZUBS01. Next base: position 836 of record CAZUBS010000141.1, on the reverse strand, counting down.
TCCCCGGGGCCTATGCCGACGCCTTCGACCCTGAGGTCCTGCTGGATGGGCTGGGGGGCAGGTTCGAGGTGACCCGGATGTCCTACAAGCCCTTTGCCTGCTGTCGGTCGGTCCACCCGGAGATCACTGCTGCGCTGAAGTTCAGGAAGCGGCCGGGCTTCGACCCCGAACGCATCCGGGGCATCCATGCGGTCATAGCGGACGAGGATCTGAGCCTGGTGGTGGAGCCCCTGGCGGCTAAGAAGCGCCCCGGAAGCGTGGTCGAGGCCCAGTTCAGCATGCCCTTTGGGCTGGCCCTGGCCCTGGCAAGGGGAGAGGCCATGCCCGTGGACTTTCAGGAGGGCCTGCACGACCCCCTGGTGCGGCGCCTGAGCGACATGGTCAGCTTTGAGGTCAACGACGCCTTCACGGCCATGCGCCCCGCACTCTACCCCTGCCGGCTGCATATCGATATGGGCGGGGAGTGGAGCACGGCTTCGGTGGAAGCACCGTTGGGGGACTACAGCAACCCCATGTCAGACAGGGAGATGCAGGACAAATTTCTCACCCTCTCGCAACCGGTCCTGGGGAGGCAGGGGGCCCTGAGCCTGCAGGGGTTCCTCGCCTCCCTGGACCGGGCTTCCTCGATACGGCCACTGTTCGAGGTGATGGGGCAGTCGGTTTGAAGTGGCTGCAGGGAAGATATTTTTCACTAGTGTTGCGTCCACGAATTTGATCGATAGTTCCATGACAAGAAAAAGCGTTTCAATCTTGACAGACTTTATCGGTACGTCATTCCCGCGCAGGCGGGAATCCATTGCCTTTGACTGAGATGGTCATAAGACTGGATTCCCGCC
>CAZUBS010000140.1:0-5689 GCA_964618595.1 uncultured Desulfohalobiaceae bacterium | reverse complement strand
TGGGAGCCGCAGGAGAAGCCCGTGGAGTGGGTTTCCGACGGCACCGGCTCTTACGAGGTCCGCCTGCTGGACGAAGAGCGCCCCCGGGGCACCTCCATCGAGCTCTTCATCAAGGAGGACGCCCGGGAGTTTGCAGACCCCGAGCGCATCACCTCCATCATCAAGGAGCACTCCAACTTCGTCTCCTTCCCCATCTACGTCAACGGGGACAGGGTCAACACCATCCCCGCCCTGTGGCGCGAGCCCAAGTTCAACGTGACCGAGGAGCAGTACGGGGAGTTCTACAAGTTCCTGACCTACGACACCCGGGCGCCTTTCGACACCCTGCACTTTGCCGTGGACGCCCCCGTGCAGTTCACAGGCCTGCTGTTCGTCCCGGAGCAGGACCTGAACATGTTCACGACCGGGTACGAGGAGTACGGCCTGGACCTCTATGTGCGCAGGGTGCTCATCCAGCACAGGAACAAGGACCTCATTCCCCAGCATCTGGGCTTCATGCGCGGGGTTGTGGATACGGAGGACCTGCCGCTGAACATCTCCCGGGAGACCATCCAGGAGAACGTGCTCATCCGCAAGATGGCCGTGACCATCACCAAGCAGGTCTACTCCCGGCTGAAAAAGATGGCCTCGGAGGAGCCCGAGCGGTACGCCGCCTTCTGGCGGACCCACGGCAAGACCTTCAAGCTCGGCTATGGGGAATACGACAACCGGGAGACCTTTCAGGAGCTGCTGCGCTTCAACGCTTCCAGCTGCGAGGACGCCCAGGGGCTGGTCTCCCTGGCAGAGGTCGCCGGCCGGCTCAAGCAGGGGCAGAAGGCCATTTACTACGTGTCCGGCCCCTCGCGCGAATCCGTGGCCATGAGCCCGCACCTGGAAATCTTCAAGCGCAAAGGCATCGAGGTGCTCTACCTGTACGAGCCGATCGACGAGTTCGTCATGGAGACACTGGGCTCCTACAAGGACACGCCCCTTCGCTCCGTGGAGCACGCCGATCTTGAGGAGATCGGCAAGCTGCCCGACACGGAAACGGAGGAAACACCCGCCGAGGAGCTGGACGAAAGCCAGCAGAAGAGCCTGGAGGGCCTGCTCGGACGCATGAAGGACATCCTTGGCGAGCGGGTCGCCGACGTCAGGTCCACTGGCCGGCTGAGCACAAGCCCCGCCTGCCTGGTCAGCCCGGACGGCGCGCCTTCTTCCCAGATGGAAAAGATCCTCAAGGTCATGAGCAAGGACACCTCCCCCCCGAAAAAGGTCCTGGAGATCAACCCGGGCCATGCCCTGACCCGCAACCTGATCACGACCTTCGAGTCCGATCCGGAAGACCCCTTCCTGGGCACTGCCGTGGAGGAGATCTACGACTGCGCCCTGCTCCTGGAGGGCTACCTGACCGACCCCCACCAGCTGGTGGCCCGGACCTTCGACCTGCTGGGCAAGGCCAGCGGCTGGTATGTCGGGGGAGGAAGGGAAACATCAACGGGGAAAGACTGAACCGGGGCTGGAGAAACGTTGGCCCCCGGCCTACCCCCCTGGTGCGGGGCGCTGCCCGCTGGTTTGCCGCTCCATGCCGCATCCGGGGCAGCGCTCGCAGCCCAGGGGGGAGCAGCCCGGCGACATCCGGCCCTGCTTGTAACGCTCCCACTCCAGCCACAGGGCCTCCCTGTCCACACCCGCGTCAATGCTTTCCCAGGGAAAGACCTCTGACCGCCCCCGTTCCCGGTCGAGGAAAAAAGCGGGGTCCCCGCTCCAGGCCTTGAGGCCTTTGCGCCAGCTCCCGCCCCGCTCCGCCGTCTGCAGAATGAGATCGTGGACCGAGGCGTCGCCCCGGGCGATGAGCCCCTGCAGGCGGGCGCCGAACGGTGTCTCGCCCTCCACCCGGAAGCCCTTGATCGGCCTGCCCAGGGCACGGATCTGCTCCAGGCGCCGGTGCAGGAGCTGCTCCGGCGCCATGGGCGCCCACTGCAGGGGCGTCCACGGCTTGGGCACCAGACAGCTGACGCTCAGGGTCAAGTATCCCAGCCCCTTGCCCTTCCCCCCCTTGCCCTTCCTGACGGCGGCGTCGATGCGCTGCAGGAGGCCGCCCAGCTCGGACAGGTCCTCGTCCGTCTCCCCGGGCCAGCCGGTGATAAGATAAAGCTTGAGGTGGTTGAACTGCAGCCCGCTGATGGTCGCGACCGCCTCCAGCAGGCGCTTTTCGGAAAGCCTCTTGTTCATGGCCCTGCGCAGCCGCCTGCTGGCCCCCTCCAGGGCCAGGGTCAGGGTGCGGGTGCCGGTGCGGCGCAAAAACTCCAGCAGCTCCATGGTCAGCCCGTCCGCCCGCAGGGAGGACAGGGAAAATTTGATCCTGCGCTCGTGCAGCCATTTGAGAAAGGGCAGCAGGTCGGGCCAGTCGGTGAGCGCGGTTCCCACCAAGCCCACCTTGGGCGGGGCTGCTGCACGGACCATGTCCTTGAGATCCTCCACGTCCGCCTGGCGCGGCGGGCGGTAGACGAACCCTGCGGCACAGAAACGGCACCCGTAGGGGCAGCCCCTGTTGACCTCCAGCAGAAAGGCATCCCGGAACTGGGCCTCGGAGCTGATGAAGCAGGAGTGGCCGGGGGTTGCCAGGCCCCTCCCCGAGGATGCGGTCAGCCTGAGGACCGGAAGTTCGCTCACCCCCGGCACCAGCACGCCCCTGCTCCCGGCCAGCCCTTGCAGGCAGTCCTTCTTGGCTGTCCCGGCGAACCACTCCGACGCAACACGCCTGCACAGGGCCACGAAACCCGCCTCGGCTTCGCCCACAAAGAGGCAGTCCAGGCTCGGGGCTATGGGGGCTGGGTTGAGAAAGGCCAATGGCCCCCCGGCCATGACCAGGGGCCAGTCCGGGTTGTCCGAGGCACACAGCGGGATGCCGGCGCCCTTCAGGGCCTGAACCATGGGGAGGCAGTCGAGCTCGAAGTTCAGGCTGAAACAGACGAGGTGAAAGTGCTGAGGGGGCCGGCGGGAATCCCTGGCGAGGCCCTGCCCGGCCTTTGCATCCCAGAAGAACCGTTCCACCACCAGGCTCGGCTCCCGGGCCAGGAGCCGGTAGACCACCTGCCATCCCAGTGTGGACAGCCCGAGGGGATAGGGCTGCGGGAAGACCAGTGCCACCGGGAGCCTGCCACCCCGGTCCGGGAGTGCCGGCTCGTCACGACCCCAGTAGTGGAAGGTTTTCTGCTTCTCAGCCGTAGGCACGTTCCTCAGGGTTTCTTTCAATCATCAGACTTCACTTTCCTGCATGCCGTTCAAAAACCACGCTGGCAACCCAGGCTCCGCATAGCTTCCGTCTTCGCCTCCAGCTTCGCCGGGACAAGTCCGTCTTCGCCTCTGGCTTCGCCGGGACAAGTCCGTCTTCGCTCCAGCTTCGCCGGGACAAGCCGCCGTGGCATGGGCGCTTTACCAGGGACAAGGCCGAAGCGTATTCCTCATACGTGAGGGTTTGGCCCTGGTGAAGCAATCACGCGCCCCGCGTGACCAGCGGGGATTTTTCAACACCCTGCTAGTCGGCCTGTTTGCGGATGAAGGAGGGAATCTCAAACTCCTCCTCGTCAAAGATGAACTCCTCCTCACCGGGAGCGGGTTTTCTCTGCCGCGGCGCTTCCGGCCTGGACGGCCCCTTGTTGTAGCGCAGGTAGGCCGGGATGCTCAGATCGTCCGTGCCCGTGGCCATGGACTGCTGGCGCTGCTCCCCGAGCTGCTTGTTCAGATCGCCGGCCCGCAGCCCCTTGCCGCTGATGAAGGAGACCTTGTCGCTGCGCTCTGCGCCCTTGTACTTCTGGACCTCCTCGATACCCGTGGCGATGACCGTGATGCGCAGCTCCTCGCAGGCATCCTGGTCAAAAACGGTGCCGAAGTAGATCTTGGCGTCGTCGTGCGCCGCCTCCGAGATGGTGCTGGCCGCCTCGCTGACCTCGTCGATGGTCAGGTCCGGACCGGAGGTGATGTTCATGAGCACGCCCTTGGCGCCGTCAATGGACACGTCCTCCAGCAGGGGGCTGGTGATGGCCTTCATGGCCGCCTCCTTGGCCCGGCCTTCCCCGGCGGCAATGCCCGTGCCCATCATGGCCAGTCCCATCTCGGACATCACTGCCTTGACGTCCGCAAAGTCCAGGTTGATGAGCCCCGGGACCATGATCAGGTCGGAGATGCCCTTGACCGCGTAGTAGAGGACCTCGTCGGCCTTTTTGAGCATCTCCAGAAAGGTGGCCTTCTTGGACGCCAGGGAGAGCAGGCGGTCGTTGGGGATGGTGATGATGGAGTCCACCACCTCGCGCAGGGAGTCGATGCCCTCCTCAGCCTGGTCCAGCCGGCGTTTCCCCTCGAAGTAGAAGGGCTTGGTGACCACGGCCACGGTCAGGGCCCCGATCTCCTTGGCCGCCTCGGCTATGACCGGAGCCGCCCCTGTTCCGGTGCCTCCGCCCATCCCCGCGGTGACAAAGACCATGTCGCACTCCCCAAGGGTCTCCTTGATGAGCGCCACACTCTCCTTGGCGGCTTCGCAGCCCACCTCGGGGTTGGCGCCCGCGCCCAACCCCTTGGTCAGCTTCTCGCCCAGCTGGATCTTGTACCCGGCCTTGGAGTGCTTCAGGGCCTGGACATCGGTGTTGGCCGCGATGAAGGTCACCCCCTTCAGTGCCGAGCTGATCATGTTGTTCACGGCGTTGCCGCCGCCGCCTCCCACGCCCACGACCTTGATGCGCGCGTTGCCTTCCCGTTCGATCTCTAAAAATTCCATTGCCTCCTCCTTTGTCCCCTCGTTGGAGTTTATGGATTGTCTGTCAGCCGCTAGCTTATGTCCTCGAACCAGCGTTTCATCCGGGCCAGGATGCGGTTGAAGATGTTCTTCTCACGTATCCGGAAACGCTGGTCCGGGCGCCCCTTTTCCCCCCCGTAGAGCAGCAGTCCCACTGCCGTGGCGTACTGGGGGCTGTTGACCACGTCCCTGAGCCCGCCCACGTACTGGGGGCTGCCCAGCCTGGTGGGCAGGTTGAAGATCTGCTCTCCCAGCTCCTCGATCCCCTCCACCATGGCCGACCCCCCGGTCAGCACAACGCCGGCACCGATGAGGTTCTTGTATCCCGAGCGCACCAGCTCCTGGTCCACGAGCGCCAGGATCTCCTCCATGCGGGGCTCGCAGATCTCGGCCAGCACCCGTCTGGACAGCCGCCGGGGTTCACGGCCGCCGACACTGGGCACCTCGATGATCTCGTCGCTGGTGACCATGTCCGCCATGGCGCAGCTGTACTTGACCTTGATCTTCTCCGCGCTGACCATGGGCGTGCGCAGCCCAAAGGCGATGTCATTGGTCAGGTTGGTCCCGCCCAGGGCCAGGACCGCGGTCTGCTTGATGGAGTCGTTGGCGAATATGGCCACGTCGGTGGTCCCCCCCCCGATGTCGATCAGGGCCACCCCGATCTCCCGCTCCTCCCGGGTGAGCACCGCCTTGGCCGAGGCCAGGGACTCGAGCACGATGTCCGAGACATCCAGGCCGGAACGGTTGCAGGAGCGGAGGATGTTCTGCGCGCCGGTCCCCGCCCCGGCAACGACGTGCCCCTTGACCTCCAGGCGGACCCCGGCCATTCCCAGGGGGGCGGCCAGTCCGCCCTGTTCCTCCCCGAGGTACTCCTGGGGCAGGCTGCGGAGCCCCCCCCCTCGTCGGGGTGGGTCCCGC
>CAZUBS010000139.1:0-5707 GCA_964618595.1 uncultured Desulfohalobiaceae bacterium | reverse complement strand
ACCCCCCGTTCTCGAGCTTCAGGGGATCTCCAAGAGCTTCGGCCCGGTCAGGGCCAACCACGACATCAGCTGCGTCTTCAGAACAGGGACCATCCACGCCCTTCTCGGGGAGAACGGTGCTGGCAAGTCCACGCTCATGTCCGTGCTGTCGGGCCGCCTGCAGCCCGATTCCGGGCGCCTGCTGCTCGGCGGGCGACCGGTTGTTTTCAGCTCTCCGGCCCAGTCCCTGGCTTCCGGCATCGGCATGGTCTATCAGCGCTTCATGCTCATCGAGCCGCTGACCGTGGCCGAAAACATCGTCCTGGGTTCCACTTCCGCCCGGAACATGCGTGCCGAGCGGCAATCCATACGCAGCTTGTCCCGGGAGTACGGCCTGGAGGTCGACCCGGACGCCCGGGTTTTCGAGCTGTCCATGGGGCAGCGCCAGCGGGTGGAGATCCTGAAGCTCCTCTACCGTCAGGTCAGGGTGCTCATCCTTGACGAGCCCACCGCCGTCCTGACCCCTCCTGAGGTAGAGGCGCTCTTTGCCGTGCTGCGACGCCTCAAGCAGGAGGGGCGCACCGTTATCTTCATCACCCACAAGCTGGAAGAGGTCCTGGCCGTGGCCGATGCGATCAGCGTGCTGCGCCGTGGGCGGCTGGTGGCCGGAATGCCCGTGGAACAGGTGCGCAACCGGCATGAGCTGGCCCGGCTCATGGTGGGCAGGGAGGTCATCCTCAGCGTGGACAAACCAAAGGTGGCCCTCGGAGAGTCGGTGCTCCGGGTCAGGGACATCCAGGCTCGCGACCCTCAGGGGCGCACAGCCTTTCAGGACGTCAGCTTCGATATCCGCCGGGGGGAGGTCTTTGCGGTCATCGGTGTGGCTGGCAACGGCCAGGAGACCATGGTGCAGGCCCTGACCGGACTGGTTCCCCTGACCGGCGGCACTCTCCACTTCCTGGGGCGGGAGATTCGGCCCGCCCACTGGGCCGCGTGTTCCAGGCGGCACCTGGGGTACGTGCCGGAAGACCGCTACCGTGTAGGCTCCGTCCAGTCCATGACCCTGGCGGACAACTTCATCCTCACCACCCACCACAGGTACGGGAGGGGGCCGTTTCTGGACCGGGACCGGGCCAGGCTGGCCACGGCCCGGGCCATAGACGACTTCGACATCACAGCCCCGGGCCCCGATGCCCTCGCCCGGCAGCTCTCCGGCGGCAACCTGCAGAAGGTCATCCTGGCCAGGGAGCTCAAGCGCCGCCCCAGGCTCCTGCTGGCCGAGCAACCCACCCAGGGGCTTGACGTTCGGGCCGCAGAGGATGTCTGGCAGGCCATCCTGAAGCAACGGGAGCACTCCGGGATCCTCCTGGTCTCGGGGGACCTCCGTGAGGTGCTGACCCTCGCCGACCGCATCGCGGTCATCTTCCGGGGGCGGATAGTGGAGACCATCGAGGCCTCGGACGAGCAGGGCGTGGCCCGTATCAAGCTGCTCATGGCGGGTGTCACGGGCAGGGTGGCTGCGGCATGATCGTCCGGCTGGAAAAACGGTACGGTTCGGTTGCGGGCTCCCGCCTCCTGGCACCACTCTTCTCCCTGGTCCTTGCTTTCTGCGTGGGGGCGGTCATCTTTCTCCTGCTCGGGGTCGACCCCCTGCGGGCTTACGGGGTCATGCTCAAGGGCACCTTTTTGTCCTGGTACAGCCTGTCCGAGGTGGTGGTGCGCTCGGTCCCGCTCATGTTCACGGGGCTTGCCGTGGCCCTGGCCGCCACCATGCTGCTCTGGAACATCGGCTGCGAGGGCCAGCTGGTCTGGGGGGGGATCTGTGCGGCCGCCGTGGGGCTGTTCGCCGCTCCCCACCTGCCCCAGGGGCTGGTGCTGCCCTGCATGGTCCTGGCCGGTGCCACGGGCGGCGCCCTCTGGGCCCTGGCACCAGCCCTGCTCAAGGCACGGCTCGGGGTGAGCGAGATACTGACCACGCTGCTCCTGAACTACGTGGCCATCATCTACATGGAGCACCTTTACTTCGGACCCTGGCGGGACCCCCAGGGGTACGGCTTCCCCGGCACGGCCCAGCTCGAACCCGTGGCCCGGCTGCCCCACTTCTTCGGGACCCGCATCCACCTCGGGTTCTTCCTGGCCCTGGGTCTGGCCCTGCTGACCGCCCTGGTCCTCAAGCGCACCAAGTGGGGCTATCGCGTCCGGGTCACCGGCCACAACCCTCGGGCTGCCGCCTATGCCGGCATGAGCATCAACCGGGAAACCGTGCTCGTCATGCTGGCCAGCGGCGCCCTGGCCGGATTGGCAGGCATGGGCGAGGTCAGCGGCATCCACTTCCGTCTCCAGCAGGGGCTGGCCGTGGGGTATGGGTACGACGGAATCATCGTGGCCTGGCTGGCCAGGCTCAACCCCCTGGCCATTCCCCTGGTCAGCCTCTTCCTGGGGGGCATCATCGTGGGCGGCGAGCACCTGCAGTCGGTGCTGCACCTTCCCTCCTCCATCCGCCTGGTGCTCGAGGCCACCCTGCTCTTCGGCCTGCTGACCGGAGACCTTCTGACCGGGCACAGGCTGGTCATCCGGCGAGGGGCCCCTGTTGCTCCGCCACGGACCACAGAGGAGGCGCAATGATCTCCGACCTGGTCTTCGTGGCCCAGATCGCGATCAAGTCCTCCGTGGCCGTGCTGCTGGCCAGCGTGGGGGAGATCCTGGCCGAGCGCAGCGGTGTGCTCAACCTGGGGGTGGAAGGCATGATGCTGGTGGGCGCCCTGGCCGCCGCGGTCACGGGAATACTGACCGGCAATCCGGTCCTGGCCATCTGCGGGGGGATCGGGGCCGGAGGCATCATGGCCCTGATCCACGCCGTGTTCGCCGTGACCCTGCGCAGCAACCAGGTCCTGTCCGGGCTGGCCCTGACCATACTGGGAATGGGTCTGACCAGCTTTCTGGGCCGCCCCTTCATCGGCAAGGCCGCAGTGCGGCTCAAGGTGCTCCCCGTGCCCGGTCTGTCTGAGATTCCCATCATCGGTCCGGTACTCTTCAAGCAGCCCGCCATGGCGTACGCGGCCTACATGGTTGTCCCCCTGACCTGGTACCTGCTGTTCAGGACCAGGCTGGGGCTCAAAATCAGGGCCACCGGCGAGGACGCCGCCTCCGTGGACACGGCAGGGATCAGCGTGGCCCGCATCCGGTACGGCTGCACCCTGGCAGGCGGCATGCTGGCCGGGCTTGCCGGGAGCTATCTCTCCCTGTCCTACACCCCGGGCTGGAAGGATTCCATGACCTCGGGGCAGGGCTGGGTGGCCATCGCCATGGTCATCTTCGCCACCTGGAACCCTTTGCGGGCAGTGCTCGGCGCCCTGCTCTTCGGAGGCCTGACCGCCCTGCAGTTCTATTTTCAGGCCGTGGGGCTGGAGCTGATACCTTCCTGGCTGCTGCGCATGCTCCCCTACCTGCTGACCATAGCGGTCCTGGTCCTGGTCACGGCCTGGAAGAAGGCCCGCTTCAGGGTCGGCGCCCCGGCCGACCTTGGCGTACCATTCGTCCGCGGAGACTGACAGGCGGCTGGTATCCGGGCACGTCCGGGCATGGGCACCATTGCTTTGCAGGGCGCTTGACTGAACGCACAATTCCCCGCACCATTTGCGGATCGAAGGTCACCCGGTCCAATCCACCGTCATGAATACCGAAGACCGCATCACCGCCGCCCTGGGCGAGCGCCCCGCCGACCTGCTGATCCGCAACGCACGCGTGGTCAACACCCTTTCCGGCGAGATCCATGCCGCGGACGTGGCCGTGGCCGGGGGCAGGTTCCTCGGTTTCGGCCATTACGAAGCCCGGACGGTTGTGGACGCTGCGGGCTGCTTCCTCTGCCCCGGGCTCATCGACGGCCACATCCACATCGAGTCCACCCTGCTCTGCCCCCCGGAGTTCGCCAGGGCCGTGGCCGGCCGCGGCACCTGCGCCGTGGTGGCCGACCCGCACGAGATTGCCAACGTGCTGGGCATGGCCGGCATCGACTACATGCTGCAGGCCGGCCGGGACCTGCCCGTGGCCATCTACTTCATGATGCCCTCCTGCGTCCCGGCCACCCATCTGGAGACATCCGGGGCGCGGCTCACCGCCCGGGACATCGAGCGGGCGCTTGCCGACCACCCCGGGCGCATCCTCGGCCTGGCCGAGATGATGAACGTTCCCGGGGTGCTGCACCGCGACCCGGGTGTGCTTGCAAAGCTCCGGGCCGCCGCGGGCAGACCCGTGGACGGTCACGCCCCGGGGCTGACCGGCCGCCCCCTCAACGCCTATGTGGCCGCAGGCCCCGGCAGCGACCACGAGTCCACCACCCTGGAGGAGGGGCTGGAAAAGCTGCGTCTGGGCATGTTCCTCATGCTCCGGGAAGGGACCTCCGAGCAGAACCTGAAAGCCCTGGCCCCGCTCGCCCGAAGCTGCGACACCGCCCGCATGGGGCTGGTCACCGACGACCGCCACCCCACCGACCTGCTCTCCCGCGGCCACATGGACCATTGCGTGCGCCGGGCCATGGAGCTGGGCGTCCCGCCGGTCCGCGCCGTGCAGATGGCCAGCCTGAACACGGCCCGCCACTTCGGCCTCGCCCACAGGGGAGCGGTGGCCCCGGGATACCATGCGGACTTTCTGCTCCTGGACGACCTGGAGCGTTTCGCGATCAGGGAGGTCTACCTCGGGGGGGAAAACCTGCGCGACATGCACTGGCCCGAGACAACAATCCCGCCCCCCGGGCAAGGGGTGCACCTGCCCCATGTCCGTCCATCCCGCTTCGAAATCCCTGCCGGAAGGGGGGGCATGCGGGTCATAGGCCTGGTTTCCGGACAGATCCTGACCAGGTCCCTGACCGTATCCCCCCAGGTCAGCCACGGCCTGGTACAGGCCGACCCCGAGTCAGACCTGGCCAAGCTGGCCGTGATCGAGCGTCACCGCGGGACGGGAAACACCGGGCTTGGGTTCGTCAAGGGACTGGGGCTGCGGGCAGGCGCCGTGGCCTCGACCGTGGCCCACGACTCCCACAACCTGATCGTGGCGGGAATGGACGATGCGGACATGGCCCTGGCAGCCAACCATGCCGCAACCTTGGGGGGCGGGCTGGTGGCCGGTCTGGACGGACAGGTCCTGGAAAGCCTGCCCTTGCCCGTGGCCGGGCTGTTTCGGGAACACCGCCTGGAAGCCGTGGTCGCTCACCCGCAAAGGCTGGAAACTGACAGCCGCCCCCTGGGCACCCCCATCCCCGGCCTGTTCCTGATCCTGTCCTTTCTGGCCCTGCCGGTCATCCCGGCCCTCAAGCTCACCGACCTGGGGCTGGTGGATGTGAACGCCTTCGACTTCACCCCGCTGTGGACCGACACCCCCTGACCATTCCCACGTCCTTTTCCGCAGACCGTTCAAAAACCACGCTGGCAGCCCCCCAGCCTCTGGAAGGAGAAGCTCCTGGCCGCCAGGCCAAGCCACAGCAGGTCAAGGACCAGAAAAGGCACGGCCGTCAGGCCGTATCCCTTGCACCAGAAGGGGTTCATTTTGGCATCCTTGGTTGCGGTGATCGGTTCACCACCTCTGGCACCAAATACCCCGGGAAGCTGAAAAGCCCGACCCTGCAAACCCTCCAGAGCCTCACCACAGACCGGCGACCGGAAGGATCATTTTGTTTCCGGCCTGGGGCGCTGCAGCCCCCTGGCAACGACCCCCGAGACCGCCCCGTAAAGGA
>CAZUBS010000138.1:0-5708 GCA_964618595.1 uncultured Desulfohalobiaceae bacterium | reverse complement strand
CCAGCCAGGCCATGTCCAGATTGCCGCCCAGAAGGCCTTCGATGACCCCATTGTAATCCGCTGGAGCGAACACCTTGGTGGGCACGCCCAGGGCGTCTTCCACAGCCCGGCGAACGCACTCGTTGGAGCGAAGCCTGTCCGCCGCGTTTTCACCCCCCAGGACCCCGATTCGGAACTCCTTGATGACGTCCTCGGCTGTTGCCGGGACGGTCCACAAAAAACAGACCAGTACGGCCGCGAAAACAAGCTTGAACAATTTCATACTGCTCTCCCTGCGTGACGGTTGATGTTTGTTGCCTTGAAGACCCCTGCACACCTGAGATGCCTGAGTGATTATGTCGCCAAATTGGCGGATGCATGACACGAGGGTGGATAAACCGTGACAATCGGGCGGAGAGAACATTCGTGTGGTCAGAGATGTCGCGTCTACACGCTGAAAAAAAATCGACATTCCAAGATGTTCCTGGATGAATCGTCCGCTCTTTCGCCCGTGTCCCATGCCTGTTCTTTTTGCTTGACACCTTCCAGATGTTTGGCTATTTGGCCAAATTGAACAAACGGAGGATGCTGTTTATGACCTCGTTCGAGCTGCGCGCCAAAGTGTTCAAGGCCCTGGGGCATCCCGGCAGGCTGGCCATGGTGGAGGCCGTGCTCCAGGAAGAGAAGTGCGTGTGCGAGCTGCAGGAGCTGGTGGGCTCGGATATGTCCACGGTGTCCAAGCATCTGAGCATTCTCAGGGATGCCGGCATTCTCAAGATGCGCAAGGAAGGGACCTCGGTCTACTACTCCCTCAAGCTCTCCTGCGTGCGAAGCTTTCTGTCCTGCCTTGGCACCTCGCTCGAAACCATGTTCAACCAGTATCTTGATCAAATCTCATCGGATGCGCTTCCTGAAACCGGTCATGTGAGCGTCAGTCACGCTCGCACTTCCTAAAACTGGAGACTGCCGCATATGTTCTGGAAAAAGGAATGGAAGCCTCTGTTGGTGATGGTCGGCCTGTTTCTGGCCTGCTTCTACCTGCCGGTGGGATGGCCCAGGTTCGACAACGCCCTGATGGAGTCCTTCCACCTGGTCAAGTGGTACGCCCAGGAGCACGTGCTGCTTTGCCTGATCCCGGCCTTTTTCATTGCCGGGGCCATAGCCGTGTTCATCAGCCAGGCCTCGGTCATGAAGTACCTGGGACCCAAGGCCAACAAGGTCCTGGCCTATGGGGTGGCCTCCTGCTCCGGCACCATCCTGGCGGTGTGCTCCTGCACCATCCTGCCGCTTTTCGCGGGCATCCACCGCATGGGGGCCGGGCTCGGCCCGGCTACGGCCTTCCTCTACTCCGGGCCGGCCATCAACGTGCTGGCCATCATCCTCACCGCCCGGGTGCTGGGCCCGGAGCTGGGCATTGCCAGGGCCGTGGGGGCCATAGTCTTCAGCGTGATCATCGGGCTGTGCATGCACTTCATCTACCGCCGCGAGGAGACCGAGAAATCCCTGCAGATGGCCGATGTGCCCGAGCCCGAAGCCCAGCGTCCCCTGTGGCAGTCAGCGGTTTACTTCGCCACCATGGTCGGGGTGCTGGTCTTTGCCAACTGGGGCCGGCCCGAAACACAGACCGGCCTGTGGCACGCCGTGTACGCTGCCAAGTGGCTCATCACGGCACTGTTCGCGGCCGGGTTTGCCGTCTGCCTCATGGCCTGGTTCGGGGCCAGGACCAGGCACGTGCTGCTGGCCGCCCTGCCCGCCGTGGCCCTGGGTCTGCTGTTCCCGGGAGAGCCACAGCTGGCTTTCGTGGCCGGGGTGATCGGCCTCTCCGTGCTGACCAGCACCAGGGAGGACAAGCTGGGCGAGTGGTTCGGGCAGAGCTGGGGCTTTGCCAAGCAGATCCTGCCCCTGCTGCTCTTCGGAGCGCTCATCGCCGGCCTGCTGCTGGGCCGCCCCGGCAACGAAGGCCTCATGCCCTCGACCTGGGTCAGCGCGGCCGTTGGCGGCAACTCCCTTCTAGCCAACTTCTTTGCCTCCTTTGCCGGGGCCTTCATGTACTTTGCCACCCTGACCGAGGTGCCCATCCTGCAGGGCCTGATCGGCAACGGCATGGGCAAGGGGCCCGCCCTGGCCCTGCTCCTGGCCGGCCCTGCCCTGTCCCTGCCCAACATGCTGGTCATCCGCAGCGTCATGGGCACGAAAAAGACCATGGTGTTCATCGCCCTGGTGGTGGTCATGGCCACCCTGAGCGGCGTCCTGTACGGAACCTTTTTCTAAACCGGAGCGACCAATGACAAAAATCCAGATTCTGGGCACGGGCTGCCCAAAGTGCGAGAAGCTCAAGGCCAATGCCGAGGCGGCCGTCAGCGAAGTGGACATGGAGTGCGAGATCGAAAAGGTCACCGACATGGGGGAGATGATGAAGCTCGGGGTAATGATGACCCCGGCCCTGGTTATCGACGGACAGGTCAAGTCCGTTGGAAAGGTATTGACGCCGGAAGAGATCAAGAAATTGCTTACTGCTTAATGTGGTTCACTCTCGGGAGAAGAGTATGTTTGAACACATCGTGCTGGCCACCGACCTTTCCGAGGCCTCGGACTGCCTGACAGGCTGCCTTGGCGGGCTCAAGCCCCTGGGATGCACCAGGGTGACACTGGTCTATGCCCTGGGGTTCACCCAGCCCGACCGGTCCGTTGCCGAGCTGAGCCGGTTCGTGGAACCGCGCATCAAGGCCCAGCAGGATGCGGTTGCGGCACAGGGTCTGGATGCCGCATATGTCATAGCTCCCGGGCGTCCCGCAGAAGAGCTCGAGCGCATCGTTTCCGAGAAGGACGCCGACCTGCTGGTCATCGGCTCCCACGGCGGCTCCATCGGCGCCGACATCGTCTTCGGCAGCGTGGCCATGTCCATCGTGCAGTCGGTTCCCCGGCCCATCCTGGTGATCAGGATGCGGGAGACAAAGGACACGGGGCCTGCCTGCACGGTTCAAAGCAGCGACTTTCTGGACAACATTCTGTACCCAACCGACTTCTCCGCAGCAGCCGGGAAAGCCCTTGCATACCTGGGACATGCCATTGTCTCGGGGTGCCGGAATGTGACACTCCTCCACGTCCAGACGACCGAATCTCCCGAAGACGCCGCACAGCGGCTCAAGGAGCTGGAAGGCCGGCTTGCCGAGTCAGGAAGTGTGGATTCAAGCACCCTGCTTGAGTCGGGCAGACCCGCACAGGTCATTCTCGACACCACGGAGCGGCAAGGGCACACCCTGGTGGTCATGGGCAGCCAGGGCAAGGACGCTCTCGAGGAGATCGCCCTGGGCAGTGTGAGCCATCAGGTGGTGCGGCGCTCACAGACCCCGGTGCTCCTGATTCCGGAACAGTGACCCCTTCTGCCACGCAAAGGCTAGCAATTTGGTATGAAATGTGCTTACCGTCACGTGTCGCTGCACGTAAGCCGCACATACAAACGCATCAGGAACGGTGCAATTTTCTGGACCGCAAACCATTTCGAGGAAAAGCCCACATGAGCAAAATTCGACACAGCTTCACAACCGTCTGCCTGGTTCTGTCCCTCCTGGTGATGACCGCTGCCCCCCTGGGCGCCCTGGTGGCTTCCAATTCAGAGCTCATCTCCGGAAAGCCGCAACAGCTCCCGGTCGACGGTATGGTCACCATGGTGGACATCGGGGCCAAGAGCTGCATCCCGTGCAAGATGATGGCCCCCATTCTGACCGAGCTGGCCCTGGAGTACGAAGGCAAGGCGGCCATTGCCTTCATCGACGTCTGGCAGCACCCTGACGAGGCCAAGAAGTACGGCATCCGCACCATCCCCACCCAGATCTTCTACGACAAGCAGGGCAAGGAGTACATGCGGCACACGGGCTTCATGAAGAAGGAGTCCATCGAGAAGATCCTGAACAAGCTCAATGCCGGCTGACCCTCATGGACCAGTTCTACCTGCTCATACACGAATGGATGACCAGCGGCACGGCCATTGCCGCCCTGGGCTGCTTTGTCTGGGGAATGGTCAGTGTCCTGCTCAGCCCCTGCCACCTGGCCTCCATCCCGCTCATCGTGGGCTATGTGGGCGGCCAGGACCGCTCGGTCGAAGGCCGCACGGCCACGGTCTACGCCCTGCTCTTCACCTTCGGGCTGTTTCTGACCATCGCGGCCGTGGGCATTGTCTGCGCCTTTCTCGGCCGCATGCTCGGCGACGTGGGCTCCTGGTGGACCATCATTATCGGCCTGATCCTGCTCTGGGTGGCCCTGGACCTGATGGGGGTGTCCGCCTGTTCCATGTCGGGCGGCGGCGGGCTGATGGGCAAGCTCAGGCTGCGCGGGGCCGGCGGGGCGTTCTTTCTCGGCCTGGCCTACGGGGTGCTCTCCGGCTCCTGCACCTTTGGCTTCATCGCCCCCATCCTGGGCATCATCACCGTGCAGGGCAAGATCGGCACCGGCATCCTGTTCATCCTGCTCTTCGGCATCGGCCACGCCATCCCCATTGCCGTGGCCGGCAGCTCAACAGCCATGGTCAAGCGCTTCCTGGCCAACAGCGCCTGGCAACGCGGGAGCCAGGTCTTCCGCAAGATTGCAGGACTGATCATCGCCGTGATCGGGATCTATTTCATCATCCAACCGTTTGTGAACTGACGGCTATGAAAGAGGGTCCCGTGTGCAAATGTCCGCAATAGAAGCGGCTCCCTGAGCATTCCCCCACACTGTTGCCCCGAAAGGAATAAACCATGCGTCTTTTCCTTGTTTTCGCCCTTGCCCTGCTTTTGACTTCCTGTGCGACCGGAGGGGGTTCCGACCAGGCGGCCACGAGTGACCAGGAAAGCAGTACAGAGCGTGTGGCCGACTCGGATGAGCCTGCCGCCCCGGTGCGCTACATCAAGGAGTACAACGACCTTCAAAATGCCTACGACGAACTCCTGTCCTTCAAGGACGAGGAAGACTTCCACCAGGAGGGTTTTTCCGGGGTATCCAGATACAGTCAGTGGTTCGAGAAAGTGACCGGCATGCTCAGAAACCCGGCCTCCCTGGGCGGGAGCACCGGCCCCAGGCTGCTGCGCCAGCTCGGGCTGTTCTACGCCAGGGGACAGGGGGAGGAGTCGCAGTTCACCCAGGCCCTCAGATCCAACATGGAAGAGCACCTCCGGGAGCTCATGATCGAGAGGGACTCGGTCGTCACCCTCGCCTACACCGGTGACACCCGGGGGCATATCCAGCCTGTCCGGGCCTGCTGCTTCATCCTGGGCGGCCTCGCGGCCCGGGCATACTCCCTTGGTGCCGTGCACGAAAGTGAGAGCAACGTCCTGCTCCTCGACAATGGGAACACCCTGGTGGCGCGAGGTGATGCGGCCGACAAGAGAAACAGGCTCATGATCGAGGCCATGAACCGCATGGAATACGCCGTCATGGGGCTTGGACCGCTGGAGATGCAGCTGGACGACCAGACGCTCCGCTCGCTCTTCGGGCGGGCACAATTTGCGGTTGTGGCCACGAGCCTTGTTGCTGGGGATGGTGCCCAGGCATGGTTCACGCCCTATGCCATAGAAGAGGTCCTTGGACACAGGATCGGGGTTCTCAGCGTTCAGCCGGTGCCGGAGGGGAACCAGCAGCGACGCATTGCCTTTATTGAACCGGAGGAAGCTCTGGCCCGTCACTCCCCAGCGGGACGCAAAAACTCCGACACGGGCGTGCTCCTCTCCCAGTGGGCAGGCGCGGAACCCCGA
>CAZUBS010000137.1:0-5736 GCA_964618595.1 uncultured Desulfohalobiaceae bacterium | reverse complement strand
ATCGTCTCCCTGACACACCTCTGGTAGGGGCGGCTGGCTGCCGCCCTGCCTTTGGCCGGAACCAAAAACCGAGTGCGCCGCACCCGGCACTCGATTTTTGACTGGAAATTTTCGGGAAAACGGTTTACTGCCCATGGCAGATTTTTCACGTCAACCTTGAGCGGAAGACGACATGAGCACGGAACCAGTTTGCAAGCCGCGAGCCACGGGCATCTGCGACATCGTCAAGAGTGATTTCCCCGCCCGCCCCCGCAACCGGGTCAGCTTCATCGCCACCTTTGTGATCATGATGCTGACCTGGATCGTGCTGTCGGGCAAGTTCGACGCCATGCACCTGGGCATGGGGGTCATCTCCAGTCTGATCGTGAGCTGGTTCTCCAGCGACCTGCTCTTCACCTACTGCGACGTCAGGGTCTTCTCCATCAGGACCTTCCGCTTCGTGGGCTACATCGCCTTCCTGCTCAAGGAGATCTTCATCGCCAACATCTACCTGCTCTACCTGGCCTTCCACCCCCGTCTCAAGGAAAAGATCGATCCCCGCATCGTCAAGTTCCAGAGCGATCTGTGCAGCGACCTGTCCGCGGTGACCCTGGGCAACTCCATCACCCTCCCCCCGGGGACAGTCACCGTGGACATCGAGACCACCGGCATCTTCACCGTGCACGCCATCGACCGCACGTTCGCCGCCGGCCTTCCCGGGAGCATGCGGGACAAGGTGGCGCGCCTGTTCGAGGAGGAGTAAATGCACCACGTCTTCCTCTTCTGCGGCATCTTCCTGGTCCTGCTCATGATCCTGTCCCTGTACAGGGCGGTCAAGGGGCCGACCATCTTCGACCGGCTGATCGGGGTCAATGCCATCGGCTCCAAGACCACGGTGCTGCTGCTGGTCATCGGGCTGCTCTTCGAGCGTTTCGACATGTTCGTGGACATCGCCATGGCCTACGCCCTGCTCAACTTCATGGCCGTGCTGGCCATGTCCCGCTACTTCCACAAGAGAAAACGGTCCTGAACCGAGGACGGCGCACCATGTCCCCATACGATATCCTGGTCACCATCCTGCTCGGCATCGGGCTGCTCTTCTTTCTGGGCGGAACCCTGGGGATCATCAGGTTCCCGGACTTCTACACGCGGCTGCACCCGGCCGGCAAGGTGGACACCCTGGCCACCTTCATGATGTGCTCGGCCATCATCCTGTACATCCTGAAGCACTTCACCCTGGCCAATGTGCTGGTCAGCCTCAAGCTGGTGCTCATCGTGATCTTTGCCTTCATGGCCATCCCAACGGCCACCCACGCCATCATCGACGCAGGCCTGCGCTCCGGGCTCAAACCCTGGAAACGCGGGGAGAAAACGAGGTAACGCCCATGCTGTGGCAGATCGACATCCTGGTCCTGACCCTGGTCTTTGTGTGCGGCTTCTTTGCCCTGCAGCTCAAGGACCTTTTGAGCGCCGCTGTCCTTTTCGGTGCCTACAGCTTCATGATGTGCGTGCTCTGGGCGGTCATGGGCGCGGTGGACGTGGCCTTTACCGAGGCCTCCGTGGGCGCCGGCGCGAGCACGGTCTTCATCCTGGCCGCCATCTACCGCACCACCAGGAGGACAAAGGATTGATGAGAGTCATCGCTGTCTTGCTCTCTGTTGTGGCCGGGGTCCTGCTCATCTCGGCCACGGGCTCCTTCCCGGAGTTCGGCGACCCCCGGTCGCCGGCCAGCACCCATGTCTCCCCCCACTACATCGAGAAGGTCATGGAGGAGACCTCGGTGCCCAACATCGTCACCGCGGTCCTTGGCGACTACCGGAGCTACGACACCATGTTCGAGGCCGTGGTGGTCTTCACGGCCGGGCTGGGCTGCTTCTTCCTGCTCCGGCACCGGCGCGGGGAGCGCACCGAGCGTTTCTACCGCCACCTGCCCACCGGGATGGTGATCCACGTCAAGGAAGGCCGGAGCATCCCCCCGGCCTCGCGCCACTTCGAGCTCATGGACTCCCAGTGGCTGCCCCAGTCCATCATCGTGCGCACCATAGCCCGGCTGCTGACCCCCTTCATCCAGATCTACGCCCTCTACGTCGTGGCCCACGGCCACCACAGCCCCGGGGGGGGGTTCCAGGGCGGCGTCATCCTGGGCGCCTCCTTTCTGCTCCTGGCCCTGTCCTACGACCTGGCCTTCGTGACCAAACGGTTCTCTGAGAGCGCCCTGAGCCTATGCAGCGCCCTGGGGCTGATCATCTACGCCGGCATCGGGCTGGCCTGTCTGGGGCTGGGGCTGAACTTCCTGGACTACAGCGCCATGGCCCAGGTTCTTCCCTTCGATCCGGTGACCGCCCGTTCCTGGGGCATCCTGTTCGTGGAGATCGGGGTGGCCCTGACGGTCATGTCCACCATGATCATCATCTACAACAACGTTGCCTCGGAAGGCCGCTACGACGAGGGGCTCTAGCATGGACGACCTGCTCACGACCGTCATCGGCAAGTACAACTACTGGATCTACATCGCCCTGATGATGCTCGGCCTCTACGCCATGATCGCCAAGAACAACCTGGTCAAGAAGATCTTCGGCATGAGCATCTTCCAGACCGCCATCATCCTGTTCTACGTCTCCATCGGGGTGAAGGAGAACGCCACCATCCCCATCATCGAGCACGGCCACGGGGACGCGGCCCACCACGCCGTTCACGCCGTGGACTACATCAACCCCCTGCCCCACGTGCTCATGCTCACGGCCATCGTGGTCTCCGTGGCCACCCTGGGCATGGCCCTGGCCCTGAGCGTGCGCATCTACCAGAAGTACAACACCCTGGAAGAAGACGAAATCCTGGCCCAGGTGAGGCACAAATGACGGACCAGTACCCGGCCCTGCTGATCATCGTCCCGCTGTTCGCCTCCATTTGCGTCTTTGCCCTGGGGTGGATCGAGAAGCGACTCTGCTACCCCCTGACGCTGGCGGCCCTGGCCGTTTCCCTGGCCTCGTCGCTGGGGCTGTTCTTCACCGTGCTGGATCAGGGCCCGGTCCTCTACCGACTGGGGGGGTGGCAGCCACCCATGGGCATCGCCCTGCAGGTCGACCTGCTCAACGCCCTGTTCCTGCCCCTGGTGGCCGGGGTGGCCCTGGTCAACCTGATCGGCACCCGCCCGGCCGTGCGCGTCAAGCAGCAGGGCAAGGCACCGGCCTTCTACACCCTGTACCTTCTGGTGGTCACCGGGCTGCTGGGCATCGTGGCCACCGGGGACGCCTTCAACCTCTTCGTGCTCCTGGAGATCGCCTCCCTGAGCAGCTACGCCATCCTGGCCATGGGCGACGAGCGCGCCCCCCTGTCCAGCCTCAACTACCTGCTGGTGGGCACGGTGGGCTCCTCCTTCTACCTGCTCGGGGTGGGCTACCTGTACATCGTGACCGGCTCCCTGAACATGGTGGACATCGCCGGCCTGCTCCAGCCCCTGTACGGGTCGACCACGGTCATGGTCGCCTTTGCCATCTGCCTCATCGGGGTGTTCATCAAGATGGCCTTCTTCCCGGTGCACGCCTGGCTGTCCAACGCCTACACCTCGGCCTCCTCCCCGGCAGCGAGCCTGATCGCCCCCCTGACCACCAAGGTCATGGTCTACGTCATGCTGCGGCTCATGCTGACCGTGTTCAGCCCGGAGTTCACCTTCCAGGTGGCGGATTTCAGCGGGGTCATCGTCTGGCTGGCCGTGCTGGCCATCGTGGCCGGATCGGTCATGGCCCTGAACACGCAAAGCCTGAAGCGCATGCTCACCTATGTGATCGTCGCCGAGGTGGGCTACATGGTCGGCGGGGCCTGGCTGGGCACCCGCGCCGGCATGACCGGGGCCATGCTGCATGTCTTCAACGACGCCCTGATGACCCTGTGCGTCTTCCTGGTGGTGGGCAACATCGTCCACGTCACCGGGGGCCACGGGCTGGTCAAGCTCAAGGAGAACTTCTCGCGCATGCCGTTTACCATGGCGGCGCTGGTGCTCGGGGCCCTGTCCATCATCGGGGTGCCGCCCACCTGCGGGTTCTTCAGCAAGTGGTACCTGATCCTGGGGGGCATCCACGGCGGCCACTACCACTTCGTGGTTGCGCTGCTCTTCTCCAGCCTGATCAACGTGATCCTGTTCTTTCGGGTCTTCGAGATCGGTCTGTTCGAGCGGGCCGATCCCCGCATCGGTCACGACGGACACGGCGTGGCGGTTCAGGAAGCCCCGGCGGTCATGGTCGTGACCACCATGGCCGTGGCCCTGGGGCTGGTCGCGGCCGGCCTGCTCACCAACTGGCTCGTCACCACCGTCATCGGCCCGGCCATCCCCCTCACCCTCTCATAGGACCACGCAGGCCATGGAAACCATCATCTCCGTCAAACCGCTTCTGGCAATCCTCTACTCCCTGCTGGCCGTGCCGCTGATCATCCTGTGCAGGCGGGTGCCCAACATCCGGGAGTCCTGGACCTTTGTGGCGGCCTTTTCCAAGCTGGCCGTGATCCTGGCCATGCTGCCCGGCGTCCTCTCCGGCACGGTCTACAGCTTCACCATCGCCCAGGTCCTGCCCGGCGTGCCCATTGCCCTGCGCGTGGACGCCCTGGGCATGCTCTTCGCCCTGGTGGCCTCCTCGCTGTGGATCGTGACCTCCCTGTACTCCATCGGCTACATGCGGGCGGAAAACGAGCACAGCCAGACCCGCTACTTCTCCTTCTTCGCCCTGGCCCTGTCCGCCACCATCGGGGTGGCCTTCTCGGCCAACCTGCTGACCCTGTACCTGTTCTACGAGATGCTCTCCTTTGCCACCTACCCCCTGGTCACCCACCACCAGGACCAGGAGTCGCGCATCTCCGGCCGCAAGTACCTGGCCTTCATCGTGGGTACCTCCATCGGCCTGGTGCTGCCGGCCATGCTCATCATCTACAACATGACCGGCACCCTGGACTTCGGGCCGGAGGGCATTCTGGCCGCTGGGGAGCACTCCGCCACGGTGATCGCCCTGCTGCTCTTCATGTTCGTGTTCGGCTTCGCCAAGGTGGGCATCATGCCCTTCCACGCCTGGCTGCCCGCGGCCATGGTCGCCCCAACCCCGGTCAGCGCCCTGCTGCACGCCGTGGCCGTGGTCAAGGTGGGGGCCTTCTCCGTGGTCCGGGTCATCACCGGCATCTTCGGGGTGGGGCTGCTCTCCTCCTTGAATCTGGGACTGATCATCTGCACGGTGGCGTCGGTGACCGTGCTCCTGGCCTCGCTCATCGCCCTGAGCCAGGACAACCTCAAGCGCAGGCTGGCCTTCTCCACCATCGGCCAGCTCTCCTACATCGTGTTGGGCGTCGGCCTGCTCACCCCCAAGGGCATGACCGGCGGCATGGTGCACATCGGCATGCACGCCTTCGGCAAGATCACCCTGTTCATGTGCGCCGGGGCCATCTTTGTAGCCACAGGCAAGAAGTACATCAGTCAACTCGACGGCATTGGTCGACGCATGCCCGTGACCATGCTGGCCTTCTTCATCGGCTCCCTCTCGGTCATAGGCATCCCATTGACCGGCGGCTTCTTCAGTAAATGGTACCTGCTGCTCGGGACCTTGCAAGCCGGGCAATGGGTATTCATGCTGGTCCTGCTGCTCAGCTCACTCCTCAACGCGGCGTACTTCCTGCCTATCGCGTACCGCGCCTTTTTCTGCCCACCAGCGGCCCGCCGCTTCGGGGACAAGGTGCAGGAAGCCCCCCTGAACTGCGTGCTGCCCCTGGCAGTTACGG
>CAZUBS010000136.1:0-5788 GCA_964618595.1 uncultured Desulfohalobiaceae bacterium | reverse complement strand
CACGGACACCACCACCCGGGATATCACCCAGTCCAACAGCGGCAACAGGTTCCGTCTGGCCGAGGACCGTCTCATCGGTCCCTACCTGGACAACTGCGGTTTCTTTTCCCTGGAGAACGGCGGCGGGGCTCATTTTCACGTGGCCATGTTGGCCAACATGACCTACCCCTTCACCGAGGCCCTGGAGTGGAACAGGTTCGCCCCCAAGAGCCTGAAGCAGATCCTGATCCGTTCCACCAACGTGCTGGGGTACAAGCCCCAGCCCAGGAATCTGATGCGGCTGACAGGGGAGATGATCTGCGAGCACTACGACGTCATCCGCTGCTTTGATTTTTTGAACCACATCGAGAACATGCGGCCCTTTGCCGAGGTGGCGCTTGCTTCGCCAAGCAATATCTTCGAGCCGGCCATCTCCCTGTCCTGGGCCAAAGGCTTCGACGTGGACCACTATATGACCGTGGTCGCGGCCATTATGGACCTGGTCTCGGAGGTGGCCGGAGTGAGCCGGGCCAAGGCGGAAAAAATCTTTTCCCTGGGGCTCAAGGACATGGCCGGAGTCTGCCCGCCGCGTTTCATCGCCGCTCTGGTGAGCAGGATCCGCCGCGAGTATCCCGATCTGGTGGTCCACTACCACAGGCACTACACCGACGGGCTGTTCGTCCCGGCCGTGGGGGCTGCTGCCAAGGCGGGGGCGCACATCGTGGACACAGGGATCGGCGCCTCGGTGCGCTGGTACGGCCAGGGAGAGGTGCTGTCCACCGCAGCCTACATCGAGGACGAGCTCGGTCTGGACACCAACCTGAACAAGGGCATGATCCGCCACTGCAACTTCGTGCTCAAGCAGATCATGCCCTATTACGACCGCTACACCGCACCCTACTTCCAGGGCATCGACTACGACGTGGTGGAGCACGGCATGCCGGGCGGGGCCACCTCCTCCTCCCAGGAAGGGGCCATGAAACAGGGGTACATCCACCTGTTGCCCTACATGCTCAAGTTCCTGGCCGGGACCCGCACCATCGTGCGCTACCACGACGTGACCCCGGGCTCCCAGATCACCTGGAACACCGCCTTTCTGGCCGTCACCGGGGCTTTCAAGCGCGGGGGGGAGCGGGCCGTGCAGGAGCTGCTCTACATCCTGGACACGGTGGTGAGCACCCCGGAGAAGCTGCTGGACGAGGAGACCAGACGGTGCCGTCTGATGCTCTACCAGGACAGCAACGACGCCTTCAGGGACCTGCTGGTGGGCAAGTTCGGCAGGCTCCCCCTGGGGTTCCCCCCGGACTGGGTCTATGAGAGCGCCTTTGGTCCGGAATTTCGTGCCGCGCTGGCCAGACGCTCGGAGGAATCCCCCTTGACCTACGTGCAGGACATCAACCTGGACATGGAGAGCAAGCTCCTGGCCGAAGAGATCAAGCGCGACCCCACGGACGAGGAGTTCGTGATGTACCTCAACCATCCCGGCGACGCCCTGAAGACCATCGAGTTCCGCAAGAGCTTCGGGGACCCGAACATGCTGCCGCTGCACGTCTGGTTCGAAGGCATGGAGTCCGGGGAGGAGATCAACTGCACAGATCGCGACGGCAAGCCCCATCTGCTGGCCATCAGGGACATCTCAGAGCCGGACGAGAACGGGGTCAGCGTGGTCCGTTACACCCTGGACTCCGAGTTCCTCATGCACCAGGTCCAGGTGGCCGAGCCCACGGGCAGGGCGGTGAGCGACGTGGAGAGGGCCGACCCCGGAAACCCCTATCACGTTGCCGCCCCGAGCAGCGGTGACTTGTGGGTTCTGCACGTCAAGCCGGGCGACACGGTCAAGGCCGGGGAGGAGATCCTGAACATCTCCATCATGAAGCAGGAGAAGGCGGTCCTGGCCCCTGTGGACGGCCAGGTCAAGCGGGTGCTCAAGACGGCCAACTATCAGGAGAGCAAGAAGATGGTTCCGGTCAAGGAGGGCGAGCTGCTCGTGGAGCTTGCGCCCATGGCCCACAGCTGCACCAAGTGCGGCGAACCCCTGGGGGGGGAGCGGGCCAGGTATTGTTTTGTCTGCGGGCAACAGGTGCAGTCGTGATGCAGCCCGAAAAGGCCCGGCTCACAGTCCAGCGCCGGCTTGAAACGTTGACGAAGCTGCTATCGAGCATGTAGCATCAAGGTATGTTTTTGTATTGTTTTAAGGCTGTTACTCGGGCCGGGGGCTGTACTGGCAACTGTCCGCAGGCTCAAGACATGAAAGAGGCCTTCACTGCAAGGAGGGGGTAATGGCGGAAGCCACGCAAAAAAAACCGGCGGCAAAGAGCAAAAAAAGCGCTTCGGGGCCCGGGAAGGATGACACCGCCCGCATCAAGGAGCAGATCGTCCTGACCGGTTCCGACATCGTTGCCATCGGTGAGGAAGCCGAGCTGCTCGTCGGCGGCAAAAACTACAACACGGCCATTATCAGTCAGCTGGACACTGTCCGGGCCCCCCAGTTCCGTGCCATATCCTCCCCGGCCGTTCACAAGCTGCTCGACGAAACCAGGGTCAACGCCACCCTGGTCCGTTCCGTGGTCAACCAGGAGTATGACCGCACCGAGTGGAGCGACGAGGAGATCAACAAGGACCCGGAGTTTTTGCGCAAGTTCGTGCGCAAAACCTCGCGCAAGATCAGGGAGAAGCACCTCGCCTCTTCCAATGGCGGCAGCATCCAGCTCAGGAAGTTCATCAACAACATCGTGGAAGGGTTTGCCACCTCTCCCGAGGGCATCGACCAGCTCAGGAAACGGTCGGTCATGGTCCAGGCGGCCATCCTGTGCGTGGAGATGCCGACGGAGGTCAGCGCTGCCGTGGCTCAGGCATATGAGGACATCTGCAAGGAGGCGGGGCTGGAGAACGTGCCCGTTGCGGTGCGTTCCTCAGCCGCGGGCGAGGACAGCCGCAAAAAGGCCTTTGCCGGGCTGCAGGACACCTACCTGAACATCGCCAGCGAGCAGGACTGCATCGAGGCCTACCACTGGGACTGCGCCTCCGCCTACAACCTGCGCTCCATGACCTACAGGCGGGAAGCCATCCTGGACGCGGTGGTGCTGGCGGAGAAGACGGGGGACGACTCCATCTCGGTCAAGGCCAAGAAGGAATGGGCCATCGAGAACACCTCGCTCTCGGTGTGCATCATGCGCATGATCAACCCCGTCATTTCCGGCACGGCGTTCTCGGCGGACACGGCCACCGGGTGCCGGGGAACCGACCTCAACGACCTGGTGTCCATGGACGCAAGCTACGGTCTCGGCGAGGCAGTGGTCGGCGGCATGGTCACCCCGGACAAGTTTTACGTCTTTCAGCGCGACGGCGGGTCGGAAGTGGTCGTCCGCTACATGGGTTTCAAGGACAAGAAGATCATCTACGACGAGGAAAAGGGCGGCACCAAGCTGGTCAAGGTCGATACGGAGGAGGCCTGCCGCTGGTCCCTGTCCCTGGCCCAGGCCGAGGAGGTCGCCAGAGGGGTCCGGGCCATCAGCACCGCCTACGGCGGCATGATCATGGACACGGAGTTCTGTATCGACAAGTCGGACAGGCTCTGGTTTGTCCAGGCCCGGCCGGAAACCCGCTGGAACGAGGAGTTTGAAACCCATCCCCACACCATTTTCATGCGCCGGCTGGAGACGGATGAGGAGGCCGCCGCCCTGGCCGAGGTCATCGTGGAGGGAAACGGCGCCTCGCGGGGGGCGGGAAGCGGCACGGTCCGCTACCTGCGTTCGGCCCTGGAGCTGAACAAGGTGCACAAGGGCGACGTGCTGGCCGCGGAGCGGACCGATCCTGACATGGTACCCGGCATGCGCATTGCCTCGGCCATTCTGGCCGATGCCGGGGGTGACACCAGCCACGCCGCGATCACTTCCAGGGAGCTGGGCATCCCGGCGGTCATCGGCATAGGCCGCCTGGAGATTCTCAGGGCCCTGGACGGTCAGGAGGTCACGGTGGACGGCTCCAGGGGCGTGGTCTACCGGGGCAAGATGCCCTTGATCGAAGTGGGGGGCGAGATCAACGTCAGCGAGCTGCCCCCGACCAAGACCAAGGTCGGCCTGATCCTGGCCGATGTGGGCCAGTCCTTGTTCCTGTCCCGTCTGCGACAGGTTCCGGACTTCGAGGTCGGGCTGCTCCGGGCCGAGTTCATGCTCGGCAACATCGGCGTCCACCCCCAGGCCCTGGAGGCCTATGACGAAGGGACCCTGGACAGGGTTGTCTCGGCCAAGCTCTCCGAGCTCGAGAACAAGCTGACCAAGATCGTCAGGGAGCAGCTGGCATCGGGGATCATGACCTTCGACCTCAACCTGCGCAAGTATGTGGGCGCGATCACCGGGCTGAGCGAAAAGATGGAGGAGCTGAGCGAGAAGGAGAGCGCCAGGGGGACAGACGAGGTCCTGGCGGTGCACCGCAAGCTCAGGGACCTGGACAGGCAGCTCGACGACCATCTGGAAATGGCCACCCGCCGTCTGGACGTGCTCAAGACCTCGACGGATCTTTTTGCCCACGTGGCCGTGATCATGGGGCACTATGACGAGCTCTCCCAGCCCTCCGTGGGAGAGAAGGCCGGCACAGGACGCCGGGAGCAGCTCCGGGCCCGGATCCAGGCCCAGGTGGACACGGTCAGGAACCATCCCCTGGTCAGCGAAACCTTGGACCGGATCGGCAGGATGCGTCGCGAAATGGCCCAGAAGGTGGGGCTGCTGCGGGACATGGAGGCCGTGGAGGGCCTGTCCGATACCATTCGAGACAACCTGCTCACCCGCGGGTACCGAACGGGCAAGGAACTTTACGTGCAGACCCTGGCCCAGGGGCTGGCCCTCTTTGCCATGGCCTTCTATGGCAAGCCCATTGTCTACCGGACCACGGATTTCAAGACCAATGAGTACCGCAACCTTGTGGGCGGTATGCTTTTCGAGGGCCAGGAGGACAACCCCATGCTCGGGTACAGGGGGGTGTCGCGCCAGATCCACGACTGGGAGCTGGAGGCCTTCAAGCTGGCCCGGGGCGTTTTCGGGGGGACCAACCTGCAGCTCATGTTCCCCTTCGTGCGTACGGTGGAAGAAGCCAGGAGCATGAAGCGCTACGTGGAGCAGGTCCACAACCTGAAGTCGGGCAAGGATGGTCTGAAGATCATCCTCATGTCGGAGATCCCCAGCAATGCGGTGCTGGCCAAGGAGTTCATCACCGAGTTCGACGGCTTCTCCATCGGCTCCAACGACATGACCCAGCTGGTCCTGGGCACTGACAGGGACAACTCCAGGCTGCGCAAGATCTACGACGAGGAGGACCCGGCAGTGGTCTGGGCCATCCTGACCACGATCTTCACCGGACAGAAGTTCAACAAGAAGGTCGGGTTCTGCGGCCAGGGCGTATCCAACTCCAAGATCATTCGCGGCCTGGTCTGCGTTGCCGGCATTGTCTCGGCCTCGGTGGTCCCGGACACCTATCAGCAGACAAAACTGGACATCCACGAGGTGGAAGAGGAGAACATACCGGCCTCGGAGCTTGGCAAATGGCTGGGAGCCCAGCACCTGGAACGGCTCAAGACGCTCCTCAAGGAGCAGAAGTTCCCACACATCCTCAAGAAGTACAAAAAGCCCGAGGACTTCCTGGAGTGGTACGAGGGAGAGCTGGCCAGGCTGCACGAGCAGCTGCGCGACAGCCTGGAAACCCCCAAGGAGGAGTTTTACCGCCAGGAGCTGCAGAGCTTCCGCGACACCTTTCACAAGCCGGTCATCTACTCCAACTGGGACTGGGAGGTTACTGTCGAGGATGCCCTGCACCA
>CAZUBS010000135.1:0-5803 GCA_964618595.1 uncultured Desulfohalobiaceae bacterium | reverse complement strand
GCCAAACGACTCTGGGTGCCATGGCCCGCTGGTCCCTGGAACTTTTGGACACGGCGTAGGCCCCGCACACCCGCGCAGACCCTCCCTCGTGAAAACCAGCGCCCCTCGGGGCGCAGATCATACAGGCCTTCCACGGCACCCACAATCAATGCGGAGGTTGTGACCCATGGACGTGCTGCCCCTGATCTTCGTGCCCCTGGTCATCCTCTACCAGTTCTTCGTGCACAGGCTCCTCAGCCACAAGGTCGGTGTCGAGGACATGGCCTACGAGGAGGGGCACTGAGAGAGGTCCCTGCAGGAAAAAAGCAAAGGGGGGGCGAAGGGCTCCCCCTTTTTTTCTGATGCAGATTATGGTCCGGTGTGCCTCCACTTACGGATTGGACTTTGCTCTGGCCCTCCTGCAGGGAAAAATTGGCGGTGGGTGCCGTTCGATCGGTCGGATCAGTCCAATCGGTCGGATCGGTCCGATGGTCTTCAGCACCCGCCGGTCGTGCATGGTTTGCCTGTTCCGAGGCAAACCTGTTATTCTCGTTGCACCTCGTGCACCCCAACGCCCATCCTCCGGAGCGACCATGCCCCCGACCATCGACCAGGACCAGATCCTTGAAGTGGCCCGAATCTGGCGCAACAGCCGCCACCCCATCGCCTTCACCGGGGCCGGTATCTCCGTGCCCAGCGGCATCCCCGATTTTCGGAGCCCTGGGGGTCTGTGGACCCGGTACAACCCGCTGCAGGTGGCCACCCTGCAGGCCCTGCGCTCCAACCCCACCCAGGTCTGGGAGTTTCTCCTTGACGCGGTGCTCGTCTTCAAGGACGCCAGGCCCAACCCCGCCCACACTGCACTGGCCGAGCTCGAACGCTTTAGACGCCTGCAGGCGATCATCACCCAGAACATCGACAGCCTGCACCAGGACGCCGGCTCACGCGAGGTCGTGGAGTACCACGGCACCTGTCGCCGCTATTACTGCCCCTCCTGCCGCACCGAGTACCCCTACGAACAGGCCCTGGAGCTGACCCGGGCGGACATCCCCTGGACCTGCGCCTGCGGGGGGGTGATCCGTCCCGACCTGGTCCTGTTCGGGGAAGGCATCCCTGCCCGGGCACAGCAGCGGTGCGTGGAGCTGATCCAGGGCTGCGAGCTGGTCTGCATCGTGGGCACCTCCGGGGGGGTGGCCCCGGCCAACCTCATCCCCCACCAGATCAAGGCCCGGGGCGGGGTCGTTGTCGAGATCAACCTTGGGCGGACCTCGTACGGGACGCTGACCGACCACCGTTTCGACGCCCCGGCCGAGGAGGTTTTGCCGCGGCTGGCTGAGGCAATCCTTAGCTGAACACACCCCCGGTTCGGAGGTTCTTTCTTTCACTGCCCCCCCTTGAACTGCCCCCCGCCATGTGCGATTACAATGCAAGGAACATTTCCTCGTACCCGGTGCTGATGCCTCCGGAGCTGGAGAAGCGTGATGAAAAAGACCTTGAAGATTGTCCTGATCGGTGTCCTATCCCTGATCGTCCTGGTGGCCCTGCTCCTCACGGGCGTGGTACTCTTTGTCGACCCCAACGACTTCCGGGGACAGATCAGCAGCCAGGTGGAGAAGCACACCGGGCGGGAGCTGGCCATCGGCAACATCGACCTCTCTGTCTTCCCCTGGCTTGGGCTCGAGCTGAGCCAGGTCAGCCTGAGCAATGCCCCGGGGTTTGGCGAGGCACCCTTTGCCCGGGTGGAGGAGACCGAGGTCCGGGTCAAGCTGCTGCCCCTGCTGGGCAGGGAGCTGGAGGTCAAGACCATCAGGATCCAGGACCTGGCCCTCAACCTGGCCAGAAACGCTCAGGGGGTGACCAACTGGGACGATCTGACCGCCGGGGATCAGGCTCCCGCACCGCAGCCGGCCAAGGACCAGCCATCCTCTCAGACCGGATCACCACTGGCCGTCCTGGCCGTGGGGGGGCTGGAGATACGAAATGCCGCTGTCAGCTGGGACGATCGGCAGCAGGAACGCTCCTTTGTTCTGGAAAACCTGAACCTCAGCGTGGGGGCGGTCCAGCCGGACGACCCCTTTGACGTGGACATGTCCTGCACCATACGCAGCCGGGAGCCCGCCCTGGAAGCGGACATCACCATGAAAACCCGGGCCCGGGCGGCCACGAGTCTGGACCGGTTCACATGCAACGACCTTGTGCTGGGGGTCACGGCATCCGGCGGGGCCGTGCCGGGAAACAGGGTCGATCTGGACCTGTCCGCGGACGTGGATCTGGACATGGCCGGCGAGTCGCTCTCGGTGCAGGAGCTGCAGCTGGCCCTGTATGAGCTGACCCTGACAGGAAATGTCTCCGGTTCAAAAATCCTTTCCCAGCCGACCTTTCAGGGCGAGCTCGACCTGCGGGAGTTCAGCCCCAAGGCCTTGCTCCAGGAGCTGGGGCAGCCACCCCTTGAGACCACCGACCCCGAGGCCCTGACCCGTCTGTCCGCCAGGGCCGAGTTCGCAGCCACTGCCACCTCGGTGACCCTCGACCCCTTGGCGGCCACCCTGGACGACACCGCCATGCAAGGACAAGCTGCAGCCAGCCAGTTCAACAAGCCGGCAATCTCTTTCGACATCTCCCTGGACGCCATTGACGTGGACCGCTACCTCCCGCCCCCTGCAGACACGCCTCCCTCCGAGGAAGCTTCGGCTGAGCCCTCCTCCAGCGCCGGGATACCCCTGCCTGTCGATGCCCTGCGAACCCTGGTGCTGGACGGCAGCCTCTCCCTGGGCCGTGTCACGGTCAAGAACCTGACCGCGACCGACATCGCGGTCAAAGCCACTGCCAGGGACGGCGTGCTGACCGTGGATCCTGCCCGGGCCTCGCTGTACCAGGGCGGCTTCAAGGGTTTCGCCAGGTTGGACGTGAGACAGGACATCCCGCGTATCGCGATTCGCAAGAGCCTGGACTCCATTCAGGCCGGGCCCCTGCTCACTGACCTGGCTGACAAACAGGTGCTCAGCGGAACCGGAACGGTCACCGCGGACCTGACCACGGCAGGGCTGACCCCGGAGGAGATGCAGAAGAACCTGGACGGCACGCTGAGCCTGAAGTTTCTGGACGGCGCAGTCTATGGCATCAACATCCCCAAGATGCTCCGCGACACCGTCAAGAGGGTCAAGGGGCAGCAGCCCGACCCCACGGAGGTGCAAAGGACAGACTTTGCCGAGCTTTCAGGCACGGCTACCATTGCCAAGGGCCTGGTGCGCAACAACGACCTGCTGCTCAAGTCCCCCCTGCTGCGCGTCACGGGCCAGGGTGAGGTCGATCTGCCCCCCGAGACCATCGACTACCTGATCACCACCAGGGTCGTTGGCACCCTCGAGGGCCAGCAGGGCAAGGAGCTTTCCGAGCTCAAAGGGCTGAACGTGCCCATCCGGATCACCGGGACCTTTGACCAGCCGTCGTTCAAGCCCGACGTCGAGGCCATCGCCTCCCAGCTCGGCCTGCAAAAAGGCAAGGAGATCATCGAGGAAAGGATCGGGGAGCAGCTCGAGCAATCCCCGGTCCAGCCCGACAAGCTGCTCGAAGGCCTGTTCGGGAACTAGCCGCCTTCACCCGGACAGCATCCCGAGCCCGTCCCGGATCAGCAGGGCCGCGAAGAGCAGCAGCACCAGGCCGAGCCCTTGCAGGGTCAGCCGGTACCAGGCGCTGTGCAGAAGCCCCCTGATGCCCCCCACCAGCCGGGCCAGCAGCATCTTGGATCCCACCAGCCCCCCGTAGAAGAGGAGCAGGAACACTCCGGCAGCGGCCAGGGACGTTTCCAGGACCTGGAAAAGCAGGGGGCCGCCCACCACGGACCAGAACAGGTAGGGGTGGGGGCTCAGGAAGTTGACCACCACCCCCCGTCGCAGGGAGGAAGGCCTGGGGGCCGCCTGCCGGGCAGCGCCTGTCCCCGACCTGAAGGTGGCCCAGCCGAGAAAGCCCACGTATAGCCCACCCAAGAGGGATATGATTCCCAGGACCGGCCCTACCTCGGCCAGGGACACCACCAGCAGCAGCGATGCCGCAATGATGGGCAGGTCGGTCAGCATGGGTGCCAGGGCCACCTTGACGCCTTCCCGGGTGCCGTGCTGCAGGGTCTGGGTGACGACCAGGGTCAGCAGGGGGCCCGGCGAGACACCCGCGGCAAGCCCCAGCACGGCTCCGGAGACAAGATGAAAACAGACACTTTCGTTCACGACATCCCCTGCCTTCCCGTTGTGACAAAAGGCTGCCTGCCCCCTGAAATCCTCTGAACCACCATATGCTGCGCTCATTGCACTCCCGGCCTCGATGGTCAACTTTTCTTTGCCGGGGTGCCTCTTTTGCTCTGTCCGCCCAGACAGAAGACTTGATTTTCCATTGAATATTTTCGCCCCTACCACGTGGAGGATGTCATGAGACGATCCCTTGCACTGCTCTGCATCGCTGCTCTCATCCTTTCCTCGATCATGGGCTGCGCTGCCAAC
Source organism: uncultured Desulfohalobiaceae bacterium (assembly GCA_964618595.1). GTDB lineage: Bacteria > Desulfobacterota > Desulfovibrionia > Desulfovibrionales > CAZUBS01 > CAZUBS01. Next base: position 1,331 of record CAZUBS010000135.1, on the reverse strand, counting down.
CGGGGCCACTCGGCCCGGGACGAGACCACGGCCAAGAGGGCCGTCATCACCATCCTCGGGGCCGCGGGAGGGGCGTTGATCGGCTCGCAGATCGGCGGCGGCAGCGGCAAGGTCATTGCCGTGGCCGCAGGCACCGCGCTCGGCGGGGCTGACCGAAGGCATGGACCGCCACGACCGCGAGGTGGTGAACTACGCCCTGGAGAACAATCGGGACGGGGAAACACTGCCCTGGCGCAACAACCGCTCAGACCGGGAGTACAGGGTCACCCCCAGGGAGACCTACCGCTCCGACGGCCGCTACTGCCGGGAGTTCAGCACCGACATCCACATAGACGGGGAGTGGCAGAAAGGGTATGGCACGGCCTGCCGCCAGCCCGACGGCCGCTGGAAGATCGTCTCCACCCGGTGACAGGGCTTCCCAGCGGCACCTGACCGAATGCCCCGGCCAGACGAATGGCCGCGACTGGACAGAGCACACCCTGGTCCGCTGCCGGGGCGTGCTCCTGTTTCTGTTGTGGGTGACGTTTTTGTGAAAACATCGGTACATAGGGGTGAAGCTTTGACCAGCTCCTGGATTCGATGTACCCGGGAAGCTGTGCCGCTGTTGCATCCAGAGCGCCCGAACATGTCCGATCGGGACACTGACGGATCGTCCGGAGGACCTTGTTGTTCAGACATCCCATGCCGGAAGGCCTCACGGCTGACGACGTCCAGACCGAGCACATGACCCAGGTGACCACGCCGACCGTGGAGAGCGAGTCCATCCCGCCGCCGTCCTTCTTTCTCAGGAGCGCGGTCCGGGACTGGTTCATGTACGGGCTCCTGGTCTTCAGCGACGTGCTGGCAATCATCTGCGCGGTCATGGTCAGCGTCAAGGTCAGGCACATGCTCGGCGGCGAGTTCCACCCCTCTCTGTACTGGGACCTGTGGTTCGTTTTACCCCTGTTCGTGCTCTCTTATGCCGCCCTGGGGCTCTATCCGGGAGTGCTCATGAGCGGCCCCGAGGAGCTCAAGCGGACCTGCTGGGGCACCTCCCTGGTCTTTCTGGCCCTGGGGGCCTTCACCTTCTTCTCCCGGGAGGCCCACTTCTACTCCCGCTCCATCTTTCTGTTCAGCTGGGCCATCACCATCGTGCTCATCCCCCTGGCCCGGTCCATCCTGCGTTCGGTTTTGCACAAGATGGGCCTGAGGGGCTTACCTGCCATCATCTTCGGCGCCGGGAAGACAGGGGAGGAGCTGGCGCGCATCCTTAAGGGGCAAAAGCGCAAAGGCCTGAAACCGGTGGCCTTTCTCGACGACGATACGGAAAAGAAAGGCCTGATCAAGCACGG
>CAZUBS010000134.1:0-5814 GCA_964618595.1 uncultured Desulfohalobiaceae bacterium | reverse complement strand
CCCCGCTTGACCTGTACTGCTTCAAGGAGGAGATCAGCGAGCTCCAGCCCTACTTCTATGCAGGCCGGCGTCTTTCAAAAGAGATGCAGGAGGAGCTTGGCGAGCTCTGCAGGGAGGGGAAAATTTTTGTTTCACGTTCCGACCACCCGGTCTACATCAAGCACATCAGCGCCCAGCTCGACCTGGTGCTCGTGGACACCAACCTCCGGGAACTGGAGATCGTCAAGATTTTCCGGCAGGCACTTACCAGGCGCATCCATGAATTTTTCGAGCAACCCGTCAAGCCGGTCCTGGACAAGCTGGGCAACGACGTCATGGTGCTCACCGAGTACCTGTCCAAGGACCCCTTCCGCACCAGGGGCCTGTTCAGGAACCTGCACACGGAACCGTCCCTGGCCGGCAACGCCTACAACACGGGCATCATCGGGCTGAGCCTGTACCTCGGCGAGCAGGAGAGCGACTTCAAGAGGCGTTTCCTGGACCAGCTGGCCCTGGGGCTCTTCCTGCACGAGCTGGGATTGAGCAAGGTCCCCCGTTTCGTGCTGGAGAAAAAGCACAACTTGACACCCGACGAGCAGCAAAAGATCGTGCAGCACCCCGTGACCGGTGCCGGGATAGTGCAGCGCATGGGTCTCCGGGACGAGGTGGTGCTGCAGTGTATCCTCGAGCACCGGGAGCGGATTGACGGAAGCGGCACCCCCCGCAGGCTGAGTGGGAAGGAGCTGAGCTGGCCGGGCCGCATCTGCGCCGTGGCCAATGCCTTCAATGCCAGGGTCATGGAGCGGCGGGGCGACCAGACTCCCGACTATCCGGCCGCTGTCCGGGACATGAACACTGTCCCGGGTCTGGACCCCAAGCTGATCACGACACTGCAGAGCCTGGTCTTTGGTGAGCTGGCCGCAAAAAAGCGGTGACCACCCGTTTCAAAACACAGCTCAGCAGATGTCCGTCTCCCGGCACAGCTCCTTGAACACATCCGCGTGCAGGATCAGGCCGATGATCTTGTCCCCCTCCTCCACCGCCAGGCGGTTGGTGCGGTAGTCATTGAGCATCTCCAGCACCCGCCCCAGGGATTCCGCCGGCTTGACCACGGGCACGCCCTTTTGCACATACTCGCTGACCCTGCCCCTGGAGCAGGCCCGAACGGCATGGTCGAAGCTGCGCTCCCAGTCCTGGTCCCCCCGGGCGTGGAGCTCCTTGAGCAGGCAGGGGCCCAGGGCCATGAGCGCGCTGCGGACGGTCAGCACCCCCAGAAACCTGCCCTTGTCGGAGGTCACCACCACACAGTCGTTGTCCTGAGAGGTTTCCAGGCTTTTGTGCAGGGCGGCAATGGCTTCGGTGAGGCCGGCCGACTCCTCGATGGTCAAAAAATCTGTGCGCATCACGTCCCAGGCCCGTTTTCTGAGCAACATAACTGGTCTCTCCCTCCCTCTCTCGTTACCGTGACAGATTGTGCCCAGCTGTCACCAAAAAATGGTCCCCGCCCGGTGCGGGGCCGTTAAACCCCTCAGTCAAAGTCGGCCAGCAGTGACCCGATGTGCAGACCGTGCTCGCTGGTGAGCTGCCCGTACTCGCTGCGGATGCGCCACACAGCCTGCTGCAGGTGGTCCGAGGTGATGCCGTTGCGCAGGGCGGTGTAGGCTTCGATAAAGGCGGCCAGGCTGTCGCAGATCTTGAGCAGGTAGCCGTCCTTGGGATCGAACTCGTCCCGGTTGTAGGTGCTTTGCATCTCCTCCCAGCTCACCGCCACGACCCGACCCTCCCTGACGATGGTGGTGGCGAACTCGGACCCCACCTCCACGCCGAGATAGTAGCCGAGCCTGCTGGAAATCTCAGGGTACCCCCCCTGTTCCAGGAGGTCGTAGACCTTGGTCCTGGTCTCCTGGTCCTCGTACTCCTTGATCAGGTCGCTGATGTGCTGCACCGAGCGCTTGACCGGGGAGATGATGTCCCGGGTCAGCATCTCGGGCAGGTCGTGGAACAGGCCGGCGAAAAAGTCGTTCTGGCTGCGCTGCGGCGAGGCCTTGACGGTCAGGCTGAGAAAGTAGGCATAGCAGGCCACGATGAACATGTGCCCCAGGACCGATGTCTCCGGGATGCGCGGTGTCTGAGACCAGCGCTTCTGAAAGCGCAGCTGGCCGCACAGGGTCAGGAAGCGGCCCAGGGGGTGCTCCGGCCCCTGGTTCAGCTCGGCCACCCCCCGCAGATGCCCGAACCGCGCCAGATCCTGCTGAAAATTGGCCTCGATCTCCTCCATCTCCTCGTCCCAGGGGTTGAGGTCCTTGATGAGGTGGAACTCCCACTTGCTGGCGATGAGGTGGGCGGCTTCCAGGATCTGCCGGGCCGGGCGGCTTTCATCCGGGTGAGAGAAGTAGTTTGTGAGCCGCTCCCAGAACGGGGTGCCCATGGTCTGCACCCGGGGCTGGAGCTGCTCCAGGACCCAGCCGGTCAGCTGCTGGTAATGGGAGGGGTTGGACTTGATGCGGTAGAAGACAGGTGGCTTGATGTCCGTGATGATCAACCGGTAGAAGTACTCGAAGATCCCCCCCTCGATGATCTCCGTGCCCATGGCGGCGTTCTCTCCAGCATCGCCGCCCTTTCCATTGAGCTGGTAGAGGATCCAGGCGGCAATCATCTTGTGGGCCTGCTTGTCCACCTCCTGCAGCTCCATGGGCCGCATCTTGTCGTTCCAGCGCTTCATGAAGGAGCCGGAAAAGACGAGCTGCAGCAGGCCTTTTCGAATGCTGGGCATAACCCCTCTCCCTGTTTGGCTGTTTTGCAGCCAATGGCAAAGTTTCTGGAAAATCACTACCCGCACCAGGGACAAAGGACAACCCCGGTTTCAGATCACAGAGGACGGAAGGCAGATGACAGAAAGCAATGGAGGAGGCATAAAACGCCGCTCGGCTTCATCTCGCTCCAGCCTCTGACCTCTGACTTCCGTCCTCTGTCATCTGACCTATTGACAGGCCCGGGCAGAAGGGATAGTGACCAGTGTTTCGATTTCTTGAGCAAGGAGCAGCGCATGAACAACTACAAGACATATACCCCCAAGGTCGAGGATCGCAGCCGCAGCTGGCACATCGTGGATGCCGACGGCGAGATCCTCGGGCGGCTTGCCAGCCAGGTGGCCGTCAAGCTGCGCGGCAAGGACAAACCCGAGTTCGCCCCGCACATGGACATGGGGGACTTCGTGGTGGTGGTCAACGCGCGCAAGGTGCGGGTCACCGGCGCCAAGATGACCGACAAGAAGTACTACCGCCATTCCGGATACCCCGGCAGCATCAGGGAGACCAGCCTCAAGGACATGCTGGCCAAGAAGCCGGAGGAGGTCATCCTGCATGCCGTCAAGGGCATGCTCCCCAAGAACCGCCTCGGCCGGGCCCTGTTGAAGAAGCTCAAGGTCTATGCCGGGCCGGAGCATCCCCACGCGGCCCAGCAGCCCGCCCAAATCGAGCTTTAAGAGCCATCAATCGGAGTCAACGACATGAACCAGGATTTTTTCTACGGCACGGGACGGCGCAAGACCGCCGTGGCCCGGACCCGTCTTCTGCAGGGCACCGGGACCATCGAGGTCAACGGCCGGACCGATGACGACTACTTCCCCCGCGAGACCCTGCGCATGATCATGCGCGAGCCCCTCAGGCTGACCAAGACCCTGGACGCGTTTGACATCAAGGTCAACGTGACCGGCGGCGGCCTGGCCGGGCAGGCCGAAGCCATCCGCCACGGTATCAGCAGGGCGCTGCTCAAGTACGATCCCGACCTGCGCTCCGTGCTCAAGAAGGCCGGCATGCTCACCCGGGACGCACGCGAGGTGGAACGCAAGAAGTACGGCCAGCGCGGCGCCCGGGCCCGCTTCCAGTACTCCAAGCGCTAAACCGCTTCCCACAATCGCACCCACAGGCAGCACCGCACACACGGTGCTGCCTTTTTTATGGTTCATCCGGTTCAAAGGTACTTTTAAAAGATTACCGGTTTCGGAAAGAGGCCGTGGGTATTCATGACCAGCCAGAATGGAAGTGCGTCGCGTCCCTTTCTCTCACATGGTCCGTTGTTGTATCGGTCGTTCTTGCCGACGCTCCACCTCCACCGCCTCACTCCACCTTGGAATGTCCGACCCTGCACCTACTGCGTTCAAGAGACCATCCCATGTCATTCCTCGTAAAAGACACGGATTCGGCTGGGCATGAATGTCCACGGCCTCCAACACTTGTGGAGACCATATACTATTCCGCCTTTTCCCCTAACAGTTTTCACGCTACACACACGCCATGACACCCAAGGACATCCAGCCGGCCCTGGTCGTGGCCGATGAACAAGGAAACATCTACGACGACCCCGACCTGCTCATGCTCTGCCGCCGGGGGCGGGAAATCGCGCCTCCCCGGCCGGATGAGCTCGTTGCCCTTCCCGAGGGCAGCGACCTCTTCCTTCTCCCCGGCAGGCAGGCCCTAGGCATGGATCCCGAAGCAGGGGAGGTGGTGGCCGCAGACGGCCAGGCCGTGGCCGCGTTCGTCTGCCCCGGGTTCACCCTGTCCGCCCACCCCGCCTACCTGACCGCGGACAACGCACCCACACTCCCCTTGTATGCTTACGGCGCAGTGGGGTATGCCCGGGGCAGGTTCTGGGTCTGTGCCAGGCGGGTGGATGCGGACCCCAGGCAGGTCTTCTCCGGGATCCCGGCAGGGGCCATCGAGCAGGGCGCCAGGGACCTGCTGCGGCGCTACCCCGACAACCGCCTGGTCCGGCACCTGACCCACTGCGCCCTGACCTATTGCTGCCCTGCGGCACGCAATCTGGCCCTGGGGCGCTACGAGGCCCCGCTGCCCACCTCGAGGTCCTGCAATGCCCGCTGCATCGGGTGCATCTCCAGGCAGCCGGACGGATCCGGGTTCTGCGCCACCCAGCAGCGCATCACCTTTTGCCCCTCCCCCCTGGAGATCCAGCAGGTCATGCACCACCACGCGCGCAGGGAAAAACGCCCCATTTTCTCTTTTGGGCAGGGCGGTGAGGGCGAACCACTGACCGAGGCCCGGCTGATCCGGGAAAGTGTGGCTGGATACCGCGAAAAGGGTGGGCGGGGCACCGTCAACCTGAACACCAACGCCAGCCTGCCGGAATGGATCGAGCCGTTGGCCCGGTCCGGCCTGGACTCGATCAGGGTCAGTCTGAACAGTGCAACCCGGGAGCGCTACCTGGCCTACTACCGCCCTGAAGGGTACTCCTTCGAGGATGTCACGGCCTCCATCCGGGAGGCCAAGAGGCACGGCCTGTTCGTCTCCCTGAACCTGCTCTTCTTCCCCGGCCTGACCGACAGCGAGGAGGAGCTCGACACTTTGTGCAGCCTGGCAGTGGACACCAGGCTCGACTTCATCCAACTGCGCAACCTGAACCTCGACCCGGAGCTCTACCTGGACATCCAACCCCAGATCACCACCCCCAGCACAGGCCTTGCCAACTTCATGAAACGCCTGCGCAAGGCCTGCCCCTGGCTCAAGTTCGGGTACTTCAATCCGTATATTGAAGAAGCTCAAAGCTGAAAGCTCAAAGCTCAAAGCAAGAGTAAAAAAGGTTCTTCAACATTTAGGGATCATTGCGCTGAGAAAGGCGGGGCACATTCAGCTTCGAAGATTTTTGTCTTTTGCCTTTCGGGCCTTGCTGCGGTCCCGCCAGACCCGGAGGAAGCCTTTGTGGAATCGGCGGGGTTATGTACATTGCAACGAATGAATACATCTTGCCCGTCAGGCACAAAACCTTTCCGATTCCACCCGCAGGGGCTGGCGATAAAGGACCGTAGCCGGCCCAGGCCCT
>CAZUBS010000133.1:0-5833 GCA_964618595.1 uncultured Desulfohalobiaceae bacterium | reverse complement strand
GTGTGGCCGGGGAGGGTGTCATGGAGTTCAAAGCGCCCCGGCGGCCAGGGTTGCGGCCTGCCTGTTCATGTCCCTGATCTTTGGCTTGAGGTACCGGTCTATGGCCTGATCCAGCTCGTCCGAGCCAAAGGGCAGCAGCCCGGAGGCGCACAGCGCGCCCAGGAGCACGGTGTTTGCGCAGAGCACGGTCCCGGCCTGCCTGGCCAGGGACAGGCAGGGGATGAAGCGGGCCTGGGGGGCACAGTCGCGCACGGATCGCTCGATCACCCCGAACTCGGGATAGGTTTCCCGGCCCAGGGACACGCTGACCGGAGGCAGTGGCTCGCTGCAACTGAGCACCGTACCCCCCGGCCTGAGGTAGGGCAGGGCGCGCAGGGTTTCCATGGGTTCGAAGCCTAGCAGCACGTCGGCCTCGCCCTTGCCGATCCTGGGGCTCAGACAGCCACCCAGCAGCACTGTGGACTCGACCACACCGCCGCGTTGCGCCATGCCGTGAATTTCACCGGAGGTGACAGGGATGCCGCAATCAAGGGCGATACGCGCCAGCAACGTGGTGGCGGTGAGGGTGCCCTGACCGCCGACACCGGTGAGGAAGATTCGGACCTTGTCCATGTTCAGCTCCTCTTGCGTGCTTTGATGTGTTGGCTGACCTGAACACAGAGCATGCACCCCGTGCACTGGTTCTCGTTGATCAGGACATTGTCTTCCTCAACATAAAAGGCGGGGCAGGCCAGCTCCTCGAGACAGCGGCGCACGTCCTGGTGCTGCTCGGCAACGTAGGCCACCTGCTTCGGCTTGTGCCCCAGGGTTCGCCTGGCAAACAGGGTGCAGGGGTCCTCGGCTATGAGGACCCGCACGCCCTTGAGGGCTTTGAGCGATTCCAGGGCCTCGACCGTGGCCTTGTGGTGGAAAGGTTTTGCAGTGACCACCTGCTCCACCCCGCAGCCCCGGACGATCTGCTCGATGTCCACCCGCGATTCCGACGCCCCGTGCACGGTGTGCTCGACGCCGGGGTTGGGCTGGTGCCCGGTCATGGCCGTGGTCCGGTTGTCCAGGATGACCACCAGGATGTCGTGGTTGTTGTACACGGCGTTGACCAGGCCGGTGATCCCGGAGTGGAAGAAGGTCGAGTCCCCGATGAAAGCCACCACCGGCCGGTCCACCACTTTGGCCATGCCACAGCCGCCGGAAACGGACGAGCCCATGCAGAACAGGAAGTCGGCCATCTTCAGGGGGGGGAGGATGCCCAGGGTGTAACACCCGATGTCCGAGGAGTAGAACGCATCGTCGCCGAACACCTTGCGCACCGCATAGAAGGTAGCCCTGTGGGAGCAACCGGCGCAGAGATTGGGGGGACGGCTGGGCAGGTCGACAGGCACGCTGTCGCAGGCCCCGGCTTCAAAGGGCTCCGGAGCCAGACCCAGGGCCCGGCTGACCATGGGGGTGTCGAACTCGCCGAGCCGGGGCAGGTGTTCGGACTTGCCCGTGACCCCAATGTCCAGGCCGTGCCGCTGGCACAGGACCCTGACCGCATCTTCCAGGATGGGCTCCAGTTCCTCAACCACCAGCACCTGGTCGACCTGCTTCAGGAAGGAGAGAATTTTCAGCTCGGGAATGGGGTAGGTGAAGCCGAGCTCCAGGACCCTGAAGCGGTCGGCGGCCCCGCTGTCACTGATGGCGTCATTCACATAGGCCCGGCTGATGCCCGAGGTGATGACCCCTACGGACCCGCTTCCCCACTCCCTGTTCCAGGGGCTGTTCTCGGCCTCCTGGCGCAAGGCTTCCATGTTCTCCAGGAGCACCTTGTGCCTGCCCCGGGCCACCACGGGGATGGGCACGAAGCGAAAGGGCTGCTTGGTGAATTCGCCTTTGGTGGACGCGGCCCGCAGAGGGCCGAAGGTCACCGGACCCCGCAGGTGGTTGACCCGGGTCGTGGTCCTGAGCAGTATGGGCTGCTCGAAGCGTGCGGACAGCTCAAGGGCGTCCCTGGTCATGTCCTTTGCCTCCTGGGCGGAAGCGGGCTCGAGACAGGGCATGCCCGCCAATCGAGCATAGTAGCGGTTGTCCTGCTCGTTCTGGCTGGAGTGGCAGCCCGGATCATCCGCGCTGAGCAGGACCAGCCCCCCGGGTGTCCCGATGTAGCACAGTGTCATCAGGGGGTCGGCTGCCACGTTCACGCCGACATGCTTCATGGTCACCAGGGTGGGCACGCCCGCCAGGGCCGCGCCCCCTCCGACCTCCAGGGCCACCTTCTCGTTGACCGAGTACTCGAAGATGTAATCGGCCTCGGGGGAGAGCCTGAAGAAGGTGTCGGGCGCCTCTGAGGAGGGGGTTCCGGGGTAGCAGGAGATGAAGCCCACGCCGCCTTCCAGGGCTCCGCGGACTATGGCCTCGTTCCCGAGCAGCAGCTCGGTGGACTCCGGGGTATCGTTGAGCAGTGGGTGGGGCATGCAGGGCTCCTTTGATCGCTGGTTTAGGAAGACCGGGTGGCGATTTTGTTGTTGAGCTGGTCGATTTTATGGTTGAAGAAGAGGTGGTTTTCTTCGGGGGTCATGGACTTTATCTCCTCGTAGACACTGACCGCGCGCTCGAGGTTGCCCGCCTTTTCCGCTGTCGGCGCCATCTCGCTGAGCACCAGGGCCTTGAAGGAGTCCGGAGATTTGTCAAGGAGCTCCTCCAGGATGTCCAGGGCCTCCCCCGGCTTCCCGGCCGGGGAGAGACTGGTGGCGCGCCCAAGGTTGGCTGCGACCTGGAGCTCTGTGGTGCCGGGGCGGGCCGCCTGGTTCCAGACCTTCTCTGCCGGCTCGAAAGCCTCGATCTCCATGGCCAGCCGGGCCATCTCCAGCCTGACTCCCTGCTGCATCGAGGATGGGGCCTGGGACAGGAAGGCTTCCAGGGCGGTAAGCTTGCCCTGCCCATCGGGCTGGGAGAGGATGGTGCTGAACTGTTCGCGGGATTTTTCTGCGGCGTGGTCCTGGTAGATGGTGACGCCCGAGTATACCCCCACGACCAGGACAACGGCCGCAATGACCAGCCCGATGACCCGGAGGTTGTCGGTGATCTTCTGCAGCAAAGGGTGGATGTCCTCGGACATCTCGCTTTCCAGGGTGCTCAGGAGCCCCTGCTTGTTTTGTTTCGGCTCCATGGCCATCTCCTTTCAGCGGGATCTTCAGGTTCGTTTGGAGTTGCCGGTAAAGGCACGCCCTTCTATATGCCCTTTTCAAAAATGTCAAAACGTGAGGCCTTGTGCTGCAGCTTCGACAGGCAAGGCCGCCAAAACGGTGCTTTTCGACCAGGGCCGTGCACTTGGCGACCCCGGTCCTATTCTGTTAGAGACGTAAGGGCGGGCCCTGGGTAACGTCTGGACAGGACACAGTCAATGTGCGTTGCATCGCGAAAACGTCTGCAGGTGACTTTTCTCGGGGTGGGGGAGTCCTGCGATGAAGATTCCCCCAACACCTCTCTTCTGGTCCACAAAGGGGATCAGGCTTCGGGGTCACTCCTGCTGGATTGCGGGTTCACCGTCCCCCCGGCGTTTTTCGCACGGGTCGACGATCCCGAGTCCCTGGAAGCGGTCTGGATCTCGCACTTTCACGGCGACCATTTTTTCGGTTTGCCTCTCCTGCTGCTGCGACTGCGGGACATGGGACGCAGACACAGCCTGCCCATCGTCAGCCAGGAAGGTGCGGAGCAGGTTGTGGGCGCGGCACTGGAGCTGGCCTACCCAGGGGTCCGGGAGAGCCTGGGCTATGAGCTGCGGTTCGTGGTCCTGGAGCCGGGCGCATCAGCCACCCTGTGCGGGGTGAAGTGGAGCACCGCCCTGAACGACCACTCCCAGAAGGATCTGGCCCTGCGGCTGGACAACGGTGCGTCCGCACTCTTCTACAGTGGTGACGGGCGCCCGACCGAGGCCACGCTGGACCTGGCCCGGGGATGCGACCTGGTGGTCCACGAGGCGTATGCAGTGGACAGGGCAACCCCAGGCCACAGCAGCGTGCAGGAAGGCCTGGACTTCGCCCGCAAGGCCGGGGCACGGCGGCTGGCCCTGGTGCATGTGCAGCGTGGGGTGCGACGCAGTCAAGCCGCCCGGATCGAGGAAATCTTGCAGCAGGCCGGCGACCTCAGGGTCGTCCTGCCCAGACCCGGAGAGAGCATCTCTATCTGAAGGGGGAACCATGGATATTCAGACCACGATCAGCGACCTGGCCGCCAGGGCCAAGGAAGCCTCACGCACGATGAACAGTGTGGACGGCGCCCGCAAGGCGGCCGGGCTCACCCGGCTGGCCGAACTCCTGGACAGCGAAAGACAGGCCGTCAAGGCGGCCAATGCCAGGGACCTGGAGGCGGCCCGGGCCCGGGGCATGGACAGCGCCAGACTCGACAGGCTGGCCCTGACGGACGCGGTCATCGACTCCATGGTCCAGGCCTGCAACGAGGTGGCCCAGCTTCCCGACCCGGTGGGGTCCATCGAGTCCATGGAGAAACGCCCCAACAACATGCTCGTGGGGCGGATGCGCATCCCCCTGGGGGTGGTGGCCATGATCTACGAGTCCCGGCCCAACGTGACCATTGACGCGGGCATCCTCTGCGTCATGGCCGGCAATGCCATTATCCTGCGGGGCGGGTCGGAGGCCTTTCATTCCAACCAGTTCCTGGCCGACCTTTTTTCGAGGGCCCTGGAGGAGTCGGGGCTGCCCGCGGCAACCGTGCAGCTCGTCCCCACCACGGACCGGGCAGCGGTCCAGGCCATGCTCAAGCTGGACCAGTACATCGACGTGGTCATCCCGCGGGGGGGAGAAGGCCTGATCAAGGCGGTGGTGGCCGATGCCACCATGCCGGTGCTCAAGCATTACAAGGGTGTCTGCCACACCTACGTGGACCAGGGCGCAGACCTGGACCAGGCCCTGGACATCGTGCACAACGCCAAGGTGCAGCGCCCCGGGGTGTGCAACGCCTTGGAATGCCTGCTGGTGCACGTGGGCGAGGCCACGGAGTTCCTGCCCCGGGTGGCGGAGCGGCTGGGCAAGGACGGCGTCTCGTTCCGGGCCTGTCCCAGCTCCCTGCCCCTGCTTGGGGACGCGGCAGTCGAGGCTGATGAGTCGGACTGGGGCCAGGAGTTTCACGACCTGATCCTGGCGGTCAAGGTGGTGGCGTCCCAGGAGGAGGCCCAGGAGCACATTGCGGCCTTCGGTTCCAACCACTCCGAGGCCATCCTGACCAATGACCATTCCCGGGCCATGCGTTTTCTGCGCGAGGTGGACGCCTCCCTGGTACTGGTCAACGCCTCGACCCGTTTCAACGACGGCGGCATGCTCGGCCTCGGGGCGGAGATCGGCATCAGCACCTCCAAGCTGCACGCCTATGGTCCCATGGGGGTCAAGGAGTTGACCTCCACCAAGTTCGTGCTGCTGGGGCAGGGGCAGATACGGGCATGAAGCTCAAAGCTGAAAGCTCAAAGCAAGACAGAAGATATTTTTTTCCGAAACACAGAACACAAAGGTTTCCATGAAAATCGGGATTCTTGGCGGGAGCTTCAACCCGGTGCACAACGGCCACCTTCGAGTGGCCGTGGAGGCTTTGGAGCAGGTCGGGCTGGATCGCGTGGAGCTGCTCCCGGCCAGCATCCCCCCGCACAAGACAACCGAGGACATGCTGCCCTTTGCCGTGCGCTGCCGCCTGCTGGAGCTTTCCGCCTCCCTGCACACGGGCCTGCGCGTGAATCCGATCGAGGGCGAACGCGAAGGACCCTCCTACACCCGGGACACCCTGGCCCTCTATCGACCGGAACACCCCGGGGCTGAGTTCTCCCTCATCCTGGGGGCGGACGCCTTCC
>CAZUBS010000132.1:0-5940 GCA_964618595.1 uncultured Desulfohalobiaceae bacterium | reverse complement strand
GGCAGTACACGGCCAGGGAAAGCGCGTATACTGCGGGATGCTCTACGATGTTGGTGCCCTTGCGGGACAGCCTGAGAAAAAACAGGGCGCCGAGAAAGAGGAGCCCCATGTAGGAGCAGAAGACGAGTATGACTGTCAGGGAGGAAAACACTTCAATCTTCCGCCTCGTTTCTGCTGTCTTTGTAGTTTTGAGAGCGGGCTATGGCCGCCAAAAAGAGGACGAGGATGAGCAGCAGCCAGCAGGAGAACAGGTACCCGAACATCACAGGAAGGGAATGCTCATCCGGGATGGTCAAGATGGGCCAGTTGTAGAGGACCACCGCCAAGCCAAACAAAATCAAATAGAAGCCGGGCCGGAGAAAGTAGTCGAAGAACCGTTTCATTGAAAAATTCTCCCAGTAAGCTTCAGCAAAAAAAACCCCGCAAGATCCGTAACACAATTATGCACCAAAAGAAATATGCTGTTGTGGAAGGGGGTTGTGCTTTGAAAGCTGCATTTGTCCTGTTCTGGACATGAACGTCTGAACGTGTGCAATTGCTCTCGTTTCATCTTAGATGCCGATGGAGCCTGACCGTTCCTTTCAAATGAGTATCAGGTCATCCGTTTGATGCACCAGGGAAAAGCATGACAGCCCCGTCTCCTGCTGGTACATCCCCTCCCATGCACAACGGTTCCCCGCAGATGACCAGCCGGTTCAAGATTTATGGCGCCCTGGTCCTGGGGTTGGCCACGGCCATTGCCATCCGGGCCCTGATTGTCCTCGACCACGTCCAGCCTGGTTGGGTGCGGCCGGTGTGGTACTTCGCGGTCCTGGGCAACTTCGTCTTCTTCTACTACCGCTACCAGATCACCCAAAAGCGCAAGCGGGCCGAGCAGCAACACCAGTTGATCCGCAAGATCTCCTCAAACCAGCCCCTTGCCCCGGAGGACCGGGAGGTGCTCGTCTACCTCCTGACCTCCATCAAGAAGTCCCCCGAGCACATCAACTACCTGATCATCTTTATCTTCTCCCTCCTGGCCATTGCCACAGACCTTGCCTTTGTCTTTTCTTCCCCAGGCTGACACAAGGGATAGTGACCCCCGAATCTTCGCGAATTGACACAAATATAAAACCCCGGACTAGATATCTTTCTCTCCAACGGGTAGGAGTACGATCCTGGGCAGAGGATTCAGGCCTGCCCGAAAGCGGGATCCTCAAAGACGACACCGTGCAATGGATATCGTCCGCGTCCTATGGCCAAGCATGCAGGGAATGCTTACCTGACATAGCTTGGTCACCATTGTGTTTTGCGTTACAGACCACCAATCACAGCCTGTTGCGCAAACGCCACAAACTCCAGGTACGAACCTCCTTGGCCGTGACTGATTCCAGCACAACCAAAACACCCACCCATCATGACGACGCCACCTGCATTTTGTGCGGGAGGTGTCTGGCCGTGTGTCCGCTCTTTGCGGCCACCCTGCGGGAGGAGCTGTCGCCGCGGGCCAAGAAGTTTTTGCTGCAGGAGTTGGGCAACCATGGGGAAGGGCTGTCCCAAAAGGCGGTGCAGGACCTGGCCGGGTTGTGCCTGGGGTGTGAGCGCTGCGTGGCCGAGTGCCCCCAGGGGGTGGACGTTCCCGCGGCCCTGTCGCGGCTCAAGGCCGGGCATCCCGGGTGGAAGGGGTGGGTGTGGAAGCAGATCGTCACCCGTTCCGGCACGCTGTTCCCGCTGCTGTCCCAGTGGGGGGGCAGGATGCCGGGGGTGCTGCCCGAGGCGCGCATGGCGCAGCTCAAGGCCCTGAGCGAGCCGGATCGGCTGACCCCCTGGCTCAGGGTTGACGCCTTTGACACTTGCGGCCGGGGGGAGAAGGTCTTACTCTTCCCCGGTTGCACCGGCCGCTATACCCGGCCGCTTTGGAACGAGAACAGCAAAACCCTGCTGTCAGGTTTGGGATTTCGGGTGCTGGACGGACCGGACTGGGGGTGCTGCGGGCACACCCTGGGGCTGGCCGGGCTGCAGGAGGAGCAGCGGGACATGCAGGGTCGCAACCTGTCCCTGTGGCGCGGGCTGGGGCGGCCCCGCATGGTGGCCTACTGCGCCACCTGCCTGACGGGCCTGTCCCGCATGGCCCAGGCTGATCTGGGATGGGAAACGGGCGAGCGGGAGGAGTGGACCCGTGCGATCACACCGCTGGCGGCCGTTCTCGGTGAAACAAAATTTCAGCTGCTCGGCACCGCCCCTGCGCAGGTGGTTCTGCACCGTCCCTGCCACAGCCCGGACCTTTGGGCGGCCTTCGGCCCGCTGGGGGATGTTGTCCGGTCCAGTGGGCTTGACGTCACGGTGCAGGACGATTGCTGCGGCCTGGGAGGCTCCATGCAGCTCGAGGCCCCGGGGCTGTCGCGCAGGGTGGCCAGGTGCTTCTGGGACAAGGGAGAAGCATCCGGCCAAGTGCTCACAGCCTGTTCGGGCTGCGTGCTCCAGCTCACTGCCACCGCACCGGAAGGGACTCAGGTCGGGCACTGGCTGGATGTGTTGTCGTTTGAATAAAGAGATTTTTTTGCCCGTGAATCACGCGGGAGAGGAAAGCCGCGGAGATTCGCCGGCGGATTTTCTGCCTGTACAAAAGGAGACGGGATACATGCTAGGACTGGCCAAGAAGGTCTTCGGCACCAAGAACGAGCGCTATCTGAAGTCGATCCAGCCCCTCGTGGGGCGGATCAACGGGCTCGAGCCGCAGATGCAGAAGCTCGGGGACGACGACTTTCCACGCAAGGTAAGCGAGTGGAAAGAGGAGGTCTCCAAGGGGCGGGAGCTCGACGACCTGCTGCCCGAGGTCTTTGCCCTGGTACGCGAGGCAGGCAAGCGCACCCTGGAGATGCGTCACTTCGACGTGCAGCTGCTGGGTGGCATTGCGCTGCACCAGGGCAAGATCGCCGAGATGAAGACAGGTGAAGGAAAGACCCTGGTGGCCACCCTGGCCATGGTGCTCAACGCGCTTCCCGGCAAAGGCACCCACCTGGTCACGGTCAACGACTACCTGGCCCGGCGCGACGCCGAGTGGATGGGGACGCTCTACTCCTTCCTTGGCCTGACCACCGGAGTCATCGTGCACGGCCTGGACGACGTCCAGCGCAAAGAGGCCTACGCAGCGGACATCACCTACGGCACCAACAACGAGTTCGGCTTCGACTACCTGCGCGACAACATGAAGTTCTACCCGGAGCAGCTGGTGCAGCGCCGACTGCACTACGCCATCGTGGACGAGGTGGACTCCATCCTCATCGACGAGGCCAGGACCCCGCTGATCATCTCCGGGCCGGCCCAGCAGTCCACGGCCCAGTACAAGAAGGTCAACGCCCACATCCCCAAGCTCAAGCTGGACCACGATTTCACCGTGGACGAGAAGGCCAAGACCGTGGCCCTGACCGACGAGGGGGTGGCCCATTGCGAGCAGATCTTCGGCGTGGACAACCTGTTCGACCCGGCCAACATCAACCTGCAGCACCACATCCTGCAGGCCCTCAAGGCCCACCGCCTGTTCGGGCGCGACACCGATTACATCGTCAAGGACGGCCAGGTGATCATCGTGGACGAGTTCACCGGCCGTCTCATGCCGGGGCGGCGCTACTCCGACGGTCTGCACCAGGCCCTGGAGGCCAAGGAGGGGGTCAAGGTCGAGGCGGAGAACCAGACCCTGGCCTCGATCACCTTCCAGAACTACTTCCGCATGTACGACAAGCTGTCCGGCATGACCGGCACGGCCGAGACCGAGGCCGTGGAGTTCGGGCAGATCTACAACCTGGAGGTCATTGTCGTTCCAACGCACAAGCCCATGGTGCGCAAGGACTTTCCCGATGCCGTGTACATGTCCCAGCGGGAGAAGTACGAGGCCATCGCGCAGTCCATAACCGAGCTGCACGAGAGCGGGCAGCCCGTGCTGGTGGGCACCACCTCCATCGAGAAGTCCGAGCTGATCTCTGGCATGCTCAAGAAGCTGCGCGTGCCGCACAACGTGCTCAACGCCAAGCACCACGAGAAAGAAGCCGAGATCGTGGCCGAGGCCGGGCACAAGGGCCGGGTGACCCTGGCCACCAACATGGCCGGACGGGGCACGGACATCAAACTGGGCGAGGGCGTGGTCGAGGTCGGAGGGCTGCATATCCTGGGCACGGAGCGGCACGAGAGCCGGCGCATCGACAACCAGCTGCGGGGCCGCAGCGGCCGGCAGGGCGACCCGGGAAGCTCCCGTTTCTATCTGGCCCTGGACGACGACCTGCTCAGGCTGTTCGGATCGGAGCGTATCCAGGGTCTGATGGAGAAGATCGGGGTGGAGGAAGGCCAGTCCATCGAGAACAAGATGATCTCCCGGGCCATCGAGAACGCCCAGAAGCGGGTCGAGGCCCACAACTTCGACATCCGCAAGCAGCTGCTGGAGTACGACGACGTCATGAACCAGCAGCGCACGGCCATCTACTCCCTGCGCCGGGACCTGATGGTCGGCGGCGACCTGGAGGAGATGGTCCTTGAGTACGTGGACGACCTGCTGCAGGAGATCTACGGACCGGTCGAGTCCTCGGGCAAGTCCGGGCCCGACCAGGAAATCGAGGACATGGTCAGGGCCAAGCTGGACGAAATCTTCAACCTCTCCCGGACCCTGGACCTGTCGGACGAAATCCCTTCCATGGAGAAGGCCCGGGAAGCGGTTGTCGGCATTCTGGAGAAGCTCAAGAGCGAGGCCGGGGACCATTACCAGGCCATCCTGCGCTACCTGCTGCTGGACTCCCTGGACCGCAACTGGAAGGAGCACCTCCTGAGCATGGACCACCTCAAGGAGGGCATAGGGCTTCGCGGCTACGGCCAGAAAGACCCCAAGCAGGAGTACAAACGTGAGGGGTTCGAGCTCTTTCAGGACCTGCTCTTCCTGATCAAGGAGAACACCCTGAAGCCCCTGACCAGGCTGCGGCTCAAGGTGGTGCAGGAGGAGGAGTTCCAGCATGAGGACCGCAGCACGGCCAGCCTGCAGTTCTCCGGCGGCGGCAAGTCCGAGGCCCCGGCCAGGCAGCCCGTGGTGCGCGCCCAGCCCAAGGTGGGGCGCAACGAGCCTTGCCCGTGCGGGAGCGGAAAAAAACACAAGAAATGCTGCGGTGCGTAATCCGTCCAGAAATTTCCGCTGGACTTCGTTGCGCGGTCCCGTCAAACCCTCACGTATTGAGATACGCTTCGGCCTTGACGTGACCGTGCGCCTTGCCAGCGAAAATTTCTGAACGGATTACGAAGATGATTGGGGTTGATTTGCGAAGAACTCTGGACAATACCTCCTGCCATCAAACCTGAAACCTAAAACATAAAGCAATGCTTATCCCCCAAGGCTTTCAGTTTGCCGTTGCCGCGGCTGGTTTCAGGTACAGTGGGCGGAACGATCTGTGTCTGGTGGTGAGTGACCGGCCGGCCAGCGCGGCCGGGGTGTTCACCACCAACCGGTTCCAGGCCGCGCCCGTGACCGTGGCCCGGGAGCTGGTGGCCCGCGGCAGGGCCCGGGCGCTGCTGGTCAACGCCGGGCAGGCCAATGCCTGCACCGGAGAGGCGGGCATTGCCGACTGCCACCGCACCCTGGAGATGGTGGGCCTGGCAACAGGGCTTGCGCCGGAGGACATCCTGCCCGCCTCCACCGGGGTCATCGGCGACCACCTCCTGCTGGAACTCTGGGAGAAGGCCGTGCCCGACCTGGCTGCCGGCCTGGGCCGGGCCACCGCCCAGGACGCGGCCAAGGCCATCATGACCACGGACACCTTTTGCAAGCTGGCCGCGCGGGAGCTGGAGGTGGCCGGGCAGCAGGTGCGGCTGCTTGGCATGTGCAAGGGTGCGGGCATGATCTGCCCCGACATGGCCACCATGCTCAGCTTCGTGTGCTGCGATGCCGGGGTCGAGCCGGGGGTATGGCAGGAGATGGTCTCCCGG
>CAZUBS010000131.1:0-5954 GCA_964618595.1 uncultured Desulfohalobiaceae bacterium | reverse complement strand
GTGCAGATTGGCAACCCCAGGGTACTGGCCGTGGGCCTGGTGGGCGGAGGCAGGCTGGGCCGGGTAGTGAATATCGCCGAGGGGCTCGACTGGATCGGCCGGGAGGCCCAGGTGGCGGCCCTTCTCGACCCTTACCACGTCCCCTACACGTTCTCCGATCCGCTGGTCAAGGCCCTGACCCTGCACAAGGGGATTACCAAGCGGGTCATCCGCGGTGCGGGCAACCCCACCGCGGACTTTGCCGTGGCCGAGGATCCCGACCATGTCCAAATCCCGCCCTTTGCCCCGCCCTACTTTGTCAAGCCGGTGGCAGAGGGCACGGGCAAGGGCATCACGCCCGAGTCCATCGTGCCGGAGGCAAAAGCCCTGCCGGAGGTCTGCAGGCGGCTGATCCTGGCCTACGGGCAGCCGGTGCTGATCGAGCCCTACCTTCCCGGGCGTGAGTTCACTGTGGGGATCGTCGGGACCGGTGCCGCGGCCAGGGTCCTCGGGACCATCGAGGTCATACTCAGGGACCAGGCCGAGCAGGGTGTCTACTCTTACAACAACAAGGAGAACTACAAGGAACTGGTCCAGTACCGGCTGGTGGACCCGGCCCTGGATCCTGTGGTGGCCGCTGCCGAATCCGTGTCCCTGCGTTCCTGGCGCACACTCGGTTGCAGGGACGCAGGCAGGATCGACATCCGCTGCGACGATACAGGGAGCCCGATGTTCATGGAGGTCAACCCTTTGGCCGGCATCCACCCGGAGCACTCAGATCTGCCCATTATCTGCAACCACCTGGGCCTGCCCTACCAGTCACTGATCAGTGACATCGTGGACTCGGCACGGGCCAGGGCAGAGCTGAGAAACTGATGCGTGTTGCCGTGGTGCACAACGCGGTTTCCGACGCGGACCGGCCCGACGACCTGGACGTGCTGGACCAGGCCGGGGCCGTGGCCCTGGGGCTGTCGCAGCTGGGGCACGCTGTTGAGGTCATGGGGTGCGCCCTGAACATGGAACGGGCCCGGGCAGACATCCAAGAAGTCAAGCCACAGGCGGTCGTCAACCTGGTGGAGTCCCTGGGCGGCCACGGCCGGCTTATTCTTGTCTTCCCCGACCTGATGGAGGCCTGCGGGATCCCATGCACCGGAGCACCGGCCGAGGCCCTGCGTGCGACCTCCGACAAGATAGCGGCCAAGCACCGTTTGACTGGGGCCGGCCTGCCCACGCCTGCATGGTTCGGCCCCTATCCATCGGACGCACCGGGAAAACGTTCCTGTACGGCCGTTTCAGCCCCCGGCGTGACCTGGATCGTCAAATCGGTCTGGGAGCATGCCTCGCTGGGTCTGGGTCCGGACGCCCTGGTCACCGCCACGGAGCAGCGCGATCTCGAGGACATAATCCGCCTGCGCGCAAAACCGCTGGGCGGCCAGTGCTTTGCCGAACACTACGTGGAAGGGAGGGAGTTCAACCTCTCCCTGCTGGCGCACGGGAACAGCCCCGAGGTCCTTCCGGCGGCCGAGATCGTCTTCGAGAACTTCGGGCCGGACCGTCCGCGCATCCTGGATTACCGGGCCAAATGGGAGGAGGGCTCCTTCGAGTACAGGCACACCCCGAGGCGATTCGACTTCCCCCCCCAGGACCAGGGCCTGCTCGAACAGCTACGGGAGCTGTCTCTGAACTGCTGGAGGCTGTTCGGGCTTCGGGGCTACGCCAGGGTCGATTTCCGGGTGGACGCACACGGCCGACCCTTTATCCTCGAGGTCAACGCCAACCCTTGCCTCTCCCCGGACGCCGGGTATGCCGCGGCTCTGGAGCAGGCCGGAATCGGATTTGCAGAGGCGCTGGAACGCATCCTCGAGGATGTCCCCTCGCCAATCGTTGAGCCCTGACTCGGAGAACCCCGCCCATGCTCCGCATCCACCGTATCTACGACGATGTGCTCCCCTCCAACCGCAGCCTCCTGGCCCAGGTCCAGGCCATCATGCGCCAGCGTTTCCCCGACGTGCAGGAGGGCGAGGTGGAGGGGTTGGGGGAAAAATTGCGCAACCCCTTTGAACAACGCTTCCGCTCCATCCTCTTCGTGGCACAGTCCATGCGGGAGCGTGTCCAGGGGTTCGCCCTGCTGCTGCACGAGCCCTTGATCGGGTTTGTCTACCTCGACTGGCTGGCCACGGCCAGCGGCAAGACCGGAGGCGGTCTGGGCGGGGCTCTCTACGCCCGGGTGCGCATGGAGGCCGCCGCCCTCAAGGCCGGAGGATTGTTCATGGAATGCCTCCCCGACTCGACCAGGGACTGCCCGGAAACCCATGTGCGCCACCAGAACCAGGCCCGTCTCAGATTTTATGAACGCTATGGCGCACGGCCCATCGTGGGGACAGACTACGAGGCCCCGGTCCGGCCCGGGGACACCTGCATGCCGCATCTGGTCTACGACGGCCTGGACCGTGACCGCCCCCTGCGCAAAAGTTTCGCCCGCAAGGTGGTCCGGGCCATTCTGGAACGCAAGTATGCAACCCTCTGCCCCCCCGCCTATGTGGACCGGGTTGTCAGATCCTTCCGGGACGACCCCGTGCGGTTGCGCCCTTTCAAGTATGTCACGCCCCAGGCCACACCCCAGGCGATCAACAGGAAAGGCGGGGAGCAGATCGCCCTGGTGGTCAACGAGCGCCACGTCATACACCACGTGCACGAGAGGGGCTATGTCCAGGCCCCGGTGCGCGTCCAGAGTATCCTCTCCGAGCTTAACAAGAGCGGTTTGTTCGAACGCATCCAGCCCCGGCACTTCTCCGACAGGCACATCCTGGACGTGCACGACCAGGACTTCGTGCGCTTTTTGCGCAAGGCCTGCGCCGAGGTGCCCGAGGGCAAGTCCCTCTACCCCTATGTCTTTCCCATCCGCAACCAGACCCGCCCCCCAAGGGAGCTCTCGGTCCTTTCAGGCTACTACTGCATCGACACCTTCACTCCCTTGAACCGCAACGCCTATCTTGCCGCCCGCAGCGGGGTGGACTGCGCCCTGACCGCAGCCCGGCAGATCCTCGAGGGCCGCCGCCTGGCCTATGCCCTGGTCCGGCCACCGGGTCACCACGCTGAAAAACGATCCTTCGGCGGCTTTTGCTACTTCAACAACAACGCTGTTGCCGCACACCACCTCAGCACCCACGGACGGGTGGCCATCCTGGACATCGACTACCACCACGGCAACGGGCAGCAGGACATCTTCTCCACCCGAAGCGACGTGCTCACCGTATCCATCCACGGCCACCCCAAGTTTGCCTACCCCTATTTCAGCGGTTTTGCCGAGGAGACCGGAGAGGGGGAAGGCGAGGGCTTCAGCACCAACTACCCTCTGCCACAGCACATTGACGGGCCGGCCTACAGGAAAACCCTGCACAAGGCGCTGGAGAGGATCCGGGCCTTCAACCCCATGTTCCTGGTGGTGGCCCTGGGCCTGGACCCGGCCAAAAACGACCCTACCGGGACCTGGTCGCTGCTGGCTCGGGACTTCAAGGAAAACGGGCGCCTCATCGGCGAGCTTGGGCTGCCCACCCTGGTGGTCCAGGAAGGAGGATACCGTATCCGCAACCTGGGCAGGAACGCAGCCAGCTTCTTCCAGGGCCTGACCACCGGGGTCGAGAACTGGGCCCGGCAGCGCCATCCCCGCCACCCGGATTCCCGGTTGCACGGAGTGAGTCTGCGCACGGCCCTCGACCAGGAGGACGTGGACAGGGTCCGTCGCCTGACTGAAACCACGGGATTCTTTTCCTCAAGCGAGGTCGAGGTGGCTGCTGAGCTGGTCCAGGAGTGGCTGGCCAAGGGGGACGCCAGCGGATACCGGTTCGTCATGGCCGAGCAGTTCGGGAGGCTGGTGGGATACACCTGTTTCGGCCCCATCCCCTGCACCCTCTCCAGCTTCGATCTCTACTGGATCGCGGTTCATCCCGGGATGCAGCGTCGCGGGCTGGGGCGTCACCTGATGCGGCACACCGAGCAGCGCATCCGCCGCGAGGGAGGGACCCGCATCTATCTGGACACCTCCCAGCGGGAGCAATACGCCGCCACCAGGGCCTTCTACGAACGGCTGGGATACCGCCAGGAAAGCCTGCTCCCCGATTTCTACGCTCCGGGGGACGGCAAGGTCATTTACTGCAAGGCGCTCGGCGAACGCATTTCCGAGTAACTCCTGCCACCACCTGTCACCCGTCCTTGCCACAGGACCCGGCCTTGGGGCATGCTTGCGAGTAACTGCAACCGCAGCTCAAGGAGCAGTCAATGGATCTCCTGAACAGCGTCATCCATCGTGCCCGCCTGCTGAACGATGTCCCGGAAAGCGCCGCGCTGGCCTACACAGACCATCGCGACCAGCTGACAGGGCAGGTCGACGAACGCCTCGAGCATCGGCCGGACCTTCACGAACTCATCGGTGAGGGCTCTCTGGACATGATGCGTGACAACCACCGCAACCACGCCAGCTTCATGACCACGATCTTCAAGCTCAACAGCTTCACCCTGCTGGCCCGCATCATCCCCTGGGTCTACCGCACCTACCACGCCCACGGCTTCTCCCATGACTACTTTCCTGTGGAGCTGAAGGCCTGGCAGGAGGCCATCCAGAACCAACTGCCCCCTGACCAGGCATCCCCGCTGCTGTCTGTCTACGAGTGGATGCTGAGTGAACACGACACTATGATCGAGCTCGCCGGCAGAGAAGAGCTTGATTTCTCCATGGCCATTGCAGAACACTGGAGGCTTCAGATGGAAGCCTTTGTCCAGGCTCTGGTGCAGGGCCGCTCCAGGGAGTGCCAGCAGCTGGCCCTGGATGCGCTGCATGTTGCCGGCCGCCTGGATGAGGTCTACCTGAACCTCATCCAGCCCGCCATGTACGAGGTCGGCAGGCTTTGGGAGACCGGGGCGATTTCCGTGGCCCGGGAGCACCTGGCCTCTTCCATCGTCAGCCGCATCATCTCCCTGCTCTACCTCAAACAGGAGACCAGCGGAATCGAGCCCCGGGGCAAGGCGGTCATCACCTCCGCTCCCAACGAGTTCCACGAAATCGGGGCCTGGATCGTTTCCGACCTGCTGGAACAGGACGGCTGGGAGGTCCACTACCTGGGAGCCAACACTCCTCAGGACGACCTCCTGGCCATGCTCCGGGAGGTACGCCCCGACTTTGTTGCCATTTCCGTGACCATGCCCTTCAACCTTGCCCAGGCCAGGGATCTGATCCGAACTCTGAAGAGTTCCTCACCTGCAAGCGACGGCATCAGGATCATGATCGGGGGCGGCTTGTTCAACCGCAACCCCGAGCTGTGTGAAGCGATCGGAGGCGACGGATGTGCCGCCGACGGCAAACAGGCGGTGGAGCTGGCCCGTTCCTGGTTCCACAAGGGGGCCGACGCATGACTCCTCCATCCCGTATTGCAGAACTAGCCGTCCCCGTGTTGCGCTATCTGGCGGAAGACTCGCGGCTGATCATGCTGCTGTTGGACAAGGGCCTGATGGTACGGGACGCCAATCAGGGATTCGTGCACCTGCTGGGATTGGACGCCCCGCCCCGCGGAATGCCTCTCGCGGAGCTGCTGGCCGCCGGAGAAAATGACCGGGTCGGACAGGCCGTGCAGACACATTCACCTGCCGAGGTCGTGCTTCGCTTTCTGGACCGTCGCGGCAAGGAGGTTGGTATCAGGGCCAGGCTGATTGTCCTGGACGAAGGGTTGCTGCTGTTCGGAGAAGAGTTCGTGCTCAGCGAGGCAGAGGTCCTGAGCGAGATGAGCAGGCTCAACAATGAGCTGGCCAACACCGCCCGGGAGCTGCATCGCAAGAACCAGGCCCTGGAACGTGCCAGGGACAAAATAAAGACCCTGAGCGGGCTTTTGCCGATCTGCTCGTTCTGCAAGAAAATCCGGGACGACAAAGGGTACTGGAAAGGCTTGGAAACCTATATCGAAAAACACTCCGAGGCAGAGTTC